>JAWXBN010000015.1 GCA_034440155.1 Verrucomicrobiota bacterium
GGCAGGGTGGGCGACCGGAGCAGTATTTGTGATCCGGAGATAACCGCCGGATTAATTACTTGTGCAGAGGGACTTGTGAAAAAAAATAAAAAATTTCTGTTTCAAAGACGACTGATGTATGGGGGGAGTTGTGAAGGGACAGCTTATAGGATTTATCATTATCAGACAGGGGCTATGTGTTTGCCATTAGGGAATTATCATAATATGTCAAAAAGTGGGAAAATAAGGGCTGAATACGTGGATTTACGCGATTTAAAGGGATTGATTTCCTTGCTAAATCAATATGCCAAATATCTCGGCGCGCAAATTGCTGACAAAGAATTAAAAAAAAGGCTGGATGAAATCTGGGATAGGAGTAAGAGGAAATTGCTCAATCCCAATAATTAACGTTTGACTTCTTACTTTGCAATTAGTAGAAAGTCGCCATTACCAAACCAATCAAAAGATGAAGAAGATTTTATTAACCATTTTCGCGATGCTTGTTGTTGTGCCTCTCTGGGCACAAAACCAGACATCGACCTCACAACCTGATGGCGCGAATTCCGGACCGATCGTCCGTGAAATCGAAGTCCAATACGCTGGCCCCCAGACTGTCACGAAGAATGTGATTCTCTCCAATATGAGGACCACTGTCGGGCAAGGTTTCAGCCAGACAGCCATTGAAGAAGATATCCGTAACCTTTATGCTACAGGTTTCTTCACAAACCTCCGTATTTATGACGAACCCCTCATGGACGGCGTGAAAGTCGTCGTCATCGTCCAGGGCAAACCCACCGTGAAAGAAGTCGTTGTCCAAGGTTTTAAATCCCTGAAAGAAAAAGCCATCCGTAAAGAAATTAAAACTAAACCGGGTAGTGTGATTGACGAAAAACAAATCTCCGATGATGCCCAGAAAATCACCGAGCTTTACGAGAAAAAGGGTTTTCCAAATGTCGCTGTGACCTACAAGATCGATACGAATGAACAATTTGGGCGTTCCACAGTGACCTATAACATCGATGAAGGCGGTAAATACGTCATCAAACAAATTAATTTTGACGGCCTTAAACAGCTCGATGCAAAAACCCTCCGCAAGGAAATGAAGACCAAAAAAGAAGATTGGCTCTCGTGGATCATGGGTACGGGCAAACTCAAGAAGGAGCAATTTGAAGCTGACTTGGACAAGCTAAAAACCTACGTCATGAATCAGGGCTTTATTGATTTCGAGATTAAAGACATCCAATACGAGTACCTCAATGACCGCGAAATGAATGTGACATTGGTTGTTTTTGAAGGAATCAAATACAAGGTGAATTCCATCACGGTGGAAGGAAATGAACTTTATACCACTGACAAGGTCATGGCCAAGATCACCATGCCAGCGGGAGCGACATTTTCACCAAAAGGCAATGAAGAGAATATCAAGTCCATCCAAGACCTCTATGGCATAGACGGGTATATTGATACCCGTATCCTGCCCGAAGTGCAGGCCAATATCCAGACAGGTATGATGGATGTGGTTTATAAAATTAAAGAAGGTCCGCAATCTTTTGTCCAAAAAGTCAAAATCGAGGGAAATACAGTCACCAAGGATAAAGTCATCCGCCGCGAGCTTGCTGTTAAACCTGGTGATGTTTATAACTCCGTGAGTGTGGATGCCAGTAAAGCCCGCCTCCAGAACTTAGGTTATTTCTCCAAGGTGGAAACTTATCCTGAGGAAACCAGTGTCCCCACCCGCAAAAACCTCGTCATGAAGGTCGACGAGCAAAAAACAGGTTCATTCACTTTCGGTGCCGGTTTCAGCTCCATCGACTCAATCCTCGGGTTTGCCGAGTTGACACAAGGTAACTTTGATATCGCTAACTGGCCGAAATTCACCGGTGGCGGACAAAAAGCCCGTTTACGCGTTCAGTACGGTGCTCAACGTTCCGATTATACCTTGGCCTTTGTCGAGCCTTGGTTCTTGGACAAGATGCTTTCCTTAAGTGTGGATGCTTGGTACCGCACGGCCAGTTATTACAGTACCTTGTACAACCAAAGCACATACGGTTTTGCCACACGCTTGGAAAAACCTTGGGGCCAATTCTGGCGGACGGGTGTTGGATATCGTTTGGAGAATATCAATATTTATAACCTCCAAACCACGGATCCTTTCTACTTGAGCCAAGCAGGCAATTACACAAAGAGTTCGATCAATGCAAATGCTGTTTATGATTCGCGCGACAATGTGTTCCTGACGCGTAAAGGGAACCGGACTGAGGCTTTTACCGAGTTAGCCGGTGGTCCTTTGGGCGGGAATGTACAGATTTACAAAATGACCGTGGAAAGCTCACAATACTTTGAAATCTTCAAGGATAATATCATCGTGCTCAACGGTGGCGCCGGTGCTGGGAATTTCTGGGGGGCTGGGACACAAGTGCCGATCTTTGACCGCTTCTACTTGGGTGGTGCAAATAATATGCGTGGTTTCGCCTACCGTGCGGTCAGTCCATATGACTCCCAAGGTAATGCCGTTGGTGGTTTGAGCTTTGCAAATTTCACCACAGAATATACATTCCCGATTATTGAACGTGTCCGCGGTGCAGTATTCTACGACGGAGGATTTGTAAATTCCGGGGCGTGGGACTTTTCACCGGATGATTATAACTCCGATGCGGGTATCGGGTTACGTTTAAATTTACCTATCGGTCCGATCCGTCTTGATTACGGTTATCCGCTCCAGTCGAACCAGTATAATAAATCCCATGGTAAATTCCAATTTAATGTTGGATATCAATTCTAAAAGTAGTTAACCTTCTGGAATAATGAAATTTATGATTAAGAAGCTTATCCTTATGGTCTTATTAGTGGGTACTGCGCATTTTGCACAGGCCCAGAATGCAAAGTTCGCCACGGTCGACATGAATAAAATCTTTGAGGGTTATTATAAAAAGGCTGATGCTGAAAAACGCCTAAAGGAACAAGCCGAGAGTTATAATAACGAGCGTAAGGTGTATGTGGATGGCCTCAAAAAAATCATGGATGAAATGAATGTCCTGCGTAACGAAGCAAAAAACCAAGCCACCGCCGAAAAGGTCCAGGAAGAAAAGAAAAAAGCTTTTGTCATGAAGGGTGCCGAATATGAGCAACGCATGAGGGAGCTCCAAGAGTTTGACGCCACACGCCGCCGCCAGCTCGCCGATGCATCCGATCGGATGCGCACAGGCATCGTTGATGACATCCGCAAGGTCGTCAATGATAAGTCTAAAAAAGAAGGATACACAATGGTTTTTGAAATCAGCGGATCAACGGCAAATGGCGCGCCTACTGTCCTTTATTCCATGACTTCCATGGATATCAGCGATGATATTTCGAAGACATTGAATGCCAATAAACCGCCAGCAAGTGCTACTCCCGCACCTGCAAAGAAACCATAATTTTGTCACGGGAAATCCGAGTGGAAGTATCCTTGGAAAAACTGACAGGACTGGTCCCCGGACAAATCGTGGGGACTTACGGGTACCCTTGTATTAATGGGGTCAACAGCCTGAAGGCGGCCACCGAGACTGAAGTGTCTTTTTTGGGAAATAAAAAGTATTTACCACAAGTGGCCCAAAGTACGGCAGGGATTATTATCCTCCCAGAAGATTACAACGGATTACCCCGCCCCGGCCAGGCATTCATTAAAACACAAAACCCTTCCCAGGCCTTTTCCATTGTCGCAGGCCTTTTTGCCCCCATGGCCATTGTGTATGACCAAGGGATCCACCCGTCGGCTGTCATCCATCCTACTGCCAAGGTGAGTCCTTCAGCGTGTATCCAGCCAAATGCCGTCATTGGCGAATATTCTGTCATCGGCGACCATACGGTCATTGGTGCAAATTGTTATGTAGGGGCATTTACCCAGATCGGTGAAAATTGTCTAATCTACTCAAATGTCTCTATCCGAGAACGTTGTAAGGTCGGCAATCATGCGGTGATCCACAGTGGTGTCGTGGTTGGTTCTGATGGTTTCGGATTTGATTTACAGAGTGCTAATAGTAAGGTTCCCCAGACGGGGATAGTCCAGATCGATGATCATGTCGAGATCGGTGCTAATACGACAATCGACCGCGCCCGCTTTGGACGCACGTGGATACAGTCGGGAGTCAAAATCGATAACCTCGTGCAGATCGGGCACAATGTCGTGGTAAAGAAGAATACAATTATCGTCGCCCAAGTCGGGATCTCTGGCAGCACGGTGATCGGTGAAAATGTGATTATCGCAGGGCAAGTCGGCATTATCGGCCATATCGAAATAGGAGACGGCGCCATTGTGGCCGCGCAATCAGGGGTCAGTAAGGATGTCCCCCCCAAACGAATCTGGTCCAGCCAGTTCCACGCCCGCGAAATGAAAGATTTTTACCAAATGGAAGCCTCCATGAAGAGGTTACCCGTCCTCCGCAAAAAAGTCCTTGAGTTGGAAGCGAAATTAAAACAGCTCGAAGCAAAATTCCCCGCGTCGGATTCCTAAATCTAGGGGGGAGGTTGATGAACCTCATTTCAGCTTGGAAAAAGCATCCCCAAAGGCGCTGCCGAAACCGGAGGAGGAGCTGCCGCGACTTGGGTTACGCTGTGCACTGTCAGTTTTAGGTTTTGGTCCCCCGCCACCGGCACGGTTCTCACCGATAACAGGATTTTTCTTCATGGATAGGGCGATACGTTTACGTGCGAGGTCGATTTCTGTGATGGTGACTTCGACGCGTTGGGCCACTTTGACGACATCGGCAGCATTTTGGACAAATTGATCTGAGAGCTGGCTGACGTGGACGAGGCCGTCCTGGTGGACACCGATATCTACAAAGGCACCAAAAGCGGTGACATTGGTGATGATGCCCGGCAGTTTCATACCGGTCTTTAGGTCGCTCATTTCATTAACGCCCTCGGCGAAACTAAAAGCTTCAAATTGCTGGCGCGGGTCGCGTCCGGGTTTGGCCAGCTCATTCATGATATCCTTGAGCGTGGGGAGCCCTACCTTATCATCGACATACTTGTGGAGATCGATTTTTTTGCGGAGTTCCTCCTTCGACATAAGGTCCGTGACGGAGCATCCCAGATCCGTAGCCATTTTTTCGACGACATGGTAACTTTCGGGGTGGACTGCACTTGAGTCCAGGGGGTTTGTAGCCCCGCGGATGCGCATGAATCCTGCGGCCTGCTCAAATGCCTTTGGCCCGAGGCGCGGGACCTTTTGCAGGTCGGCCCGGGATTTGAAGGGACCGGTTTCATTCCGGTGATTAATGATATTTAGGGCGATTTGTGCGTTGAGACCGGAGACATAACTCAGGAGTTGTTTACTCGCGCTATTCACCTCGACCCCGACATTATTCACACAGGAAATGACGACATCATCGAGCCCGCGTTTCAGGAGTGTCTGCTCGACATCATGCTGGTATTGGCCGACCCCGATTGATTTTGGGTCGAGCTTGACGAGTTCCGCCAGCGGGTCTTGTAGGCGGCGGCCGATGGACACCGAGCCACGGACGGTAATGTCGTGGTCGGGGAATTCCTCACGGGCGACGTCCGAGGCGGAGTAAATGGAGGCACCACTTTCATTGACCATGACCACAGTAATAGAGGGGGCGAGTTTGAGTCCTTTGACAAAAGTCTCTGTTTCACGACTGGCAGTGCCGTTACCGATGGCGATGGCCTCGATTTTAAAATGTTGGCAAAAGCCGCGGATTTTAACAGCGGATTCTTCGACCTCCATTTTCCCCATGGCTGGATAAATAACATCATTGTGGAGCAATTTGCCTTGGGCATCGAGGATCGTGAGCTTGCAACCAGTGCGGAAGCCTGGGTCGAGGGCGAGAATACACTTTTGACCGAGGGGAGAGGCTAAAAGCAATTCACGCAGGTTCTCGGCAAAAACGCGGATGCCCTCTTGATCAGCCCTTTTTTTCCCATCGAGCCGGGCTTCTGTTTCCATCGACAGGCTTAATAACCGTTTATAACAATCACTAATGGCCGCCTTGACTTGGAGGGCGCCGGCAGATTTGCCTTTGCAGAAAAGGTCTTCGAGGATATTGATCGCCTGGTCTTCGGCTGGCTGGATACGGTAATAAAGGAATCCTTCGGCTTCCCCGCGGCGGATCGCCAGCAAACGGTGCGAGGGGATCGAACGGATCGGCTCGACCCATTCAAAGTAATCCTTGAATTTGGACCCTTCCTCTTCCTTGCCCGGCACCACCCGGGATTTGATCTCGGCGTGCTGGAGGAAAAGGGCGCGGATTTTCTCGCGCGCAGTTTTGTCGTCGCTGATTTTTTCGGCAATGATATCCCGCGCCCCGACGAGGGCGTCTTCCTCGGTTTTCACTTCTTTTTCAGGGTTGATATATTTCCGGGCTTCCGTGACCGGATCCACCGTTTCTTGTGAATCAAAAATAAGATCGGCTAGGGGTTCGAGATCCTTTTCCTTGGCGATTTGTGCGCGGGTGCGTTTTTTGGGTTTATAGGGCTGGTAAAGATCTTCAAGTTCATTGAGGTTTTGGGCGGCTTCGATTCCTTTTTTCAAGGTGTCGTGGAGCAAATTGCGTTCGGTCAGGGATTTGAGGATTGATTCACGACGGGAGTCTAGGTCGACTAGCTCAGTGAGACGGTCACGGATTTTCGCGATTTGCACTTCATCGAGGGAGCCGGTGATTTCCTTACGGTAACGGGCGATGAATGGCACCGTGGCCCCCCCTTCAATCAGAAGGGAAACGGCTTTAACCTGAATGGGTTTTAGTGAGAGTTCCTTAGCGACTTTTTCAAAATGAAGATCAACCATGGGTAATTTTTTAAGTTCAAATCCCGCGCCCGCAAGTCCAAATAATTTTTTCTAATGACATATTTAGACGTAAAAACACGGCGTATAATCGGGGATTGATGTTTTTATATAAATAATAAAACAGGACAGACTTCTACCGGTTTATCGGAGGGAAGCCCCCTGATTTGAGTTGCTATAGTGGCTAATCGTCATATACCGGAGGGGAAGATTTGATCATGACAGGAAGAAGTATTTTGACATGAACTCCCAGAAGAAAAAGAAACGTCCCTTTTTCCAGCCCAGAATCATTGATGTTTTTAAGCAGGGGTATAAGGGGAGGGATTTTACGAGTGATCTCATGGGCGGCATTACGGTCGGGCTGATTGCCTTGCCTTTGGCGATGGCCTTAGGAATTGCCAGTATCCCCGCAGGAGTCGCCACAAATTATCCTGCGCCTGCCATCGGGCTATTTACCGCGATTTTTGCTGGGTTCCTGATCTCATTGCTCGGTGGCACCCGTGTCCAGATCGGGGGACCTACCGCGGCATTTATTCCTGTGGTCCTGCTGATTGTCGAAAAACATGGGTACTCCGGCCTTGTGGTAGCGACTTTGATGGCGGGAACGATCCTTGTCATTATGGGGATTACTCGGATGGGAACACTCATTAAATTTATCCCGTGGCCGGTGACGAGTGGATTTACGACCGGTATTGCTGTGTCGATTATGGCGACACAACTTGCAGACTTCTTCGGGATCACAGGAAAGACCCCACCCCCCCGAGAATTTATTGAAAAGCTCCGATGGTTTTATGAAAATATAGGGATGGTCAATCTGGCGACCTTGGGTGCATCCATCGTTTGCCTGGGACTCATTTTAATGTGGCCGAAATTTGGCTGGAAACGTTTACCCGGTTCGATTGTTGCGATGTTCTTGGTAACGGTCGTTGTCGCGGCTTTTGGGTGGGGAGACTCGTCCGGGATCCTGACGGTAGGGGCGAAATTTGGGACAAACGCGATTCCTTCCGGATTACCGGAGTTTCATCTACCTCATTTTGATTTGGCCTTGATCCGGAGTTTGATTGGTCCGGCTACAGCTCTGGCTTTACTGGGTGCCATAGAGTCCCTTTTGTCCGCTGTTGTGGCCGATGGCATGACGAATGACCGGCATGACAGTAATACAGAACTCATCGCCCAAGGCATTGCCAATATTGTTTGCCCGTTTTTCGGAGGGCTGCCCGCCACCGGTGCCATTGCCCGGACGTCGGCTAATATTAATAATGGGGGGAAAACCCCTGTTTCGGGTTTGATTCATTCGATTACCCTTTTACTGATTGTTATTCTTTTTGCCCGTTACGCAGTTTATATCCCGATGGCGGCTATGGCTGCGGTGTTGGTGGCAGTATCCCTAAGGATGGGGGAATGGCATGAGATCAAGCGTCTCGGGAAGATGCCGCGGAGTGATGCTGCGGTGTTACTGACGACATTCTTTTTGACCGTGATTTTCGATCTGGTCGTCGCAGTGGAAATCGGCATGGTCCTGGCCGCCATGCTTTTTATCCGGCGCATTTCAGAGACAACCGAGGTTTCCCTCGTGACCGGTGAGGATATGCTCGAGAGCCCCTCGCAAATGGCGCAAGGTAAGGACATCCCGAAAGGGGTCTTAGTTTACCGGATTTTCGGGCCGTTTCTTTTTGGGGCAGCGGAAAAAATGGAAGATGCCATGGAGGGAATGGGTGAATTACCCAAAATACTGATTTTAAGATTACACCTGGTGACAGCAATGGATGCCACGGCATTAAACGCACTGGAGAGCGTCGTGGAACGCCTGAAAAATGCAGGGGGCACTGTGATCATCAGTGGCATCCACCTTCAACCCCTCAAGCTTTTGCAGAAAGCAGGGTTTATTAATGTTATTGGGAAAGAAAATTTTCAGGCTACTTTTGATGACTCATTGGAAAGGTCCCGGGAAATCCTCCAGTTGACCGGGGATAAGACGAAGTAAATTTTTTGTTTCTTTAGTCGTCAGTAGTTCGTTTTTTGCTAATATTTAATCGTATGAGTACTATTATTCCTGATCTTTATGTAAAGCCCGGTTGCCCTTGGTGCGAAGAAGCGATTGATTTCCTCGATAACCATGGAATTCAATACAACCGTATCGACGTGATCTCAGACCAGAAAGCGTTTGTGGAGATGATCCGCATTAGCGGTCAGAGTAAAGCCCCCACTATGACATGGGGGGAAGACATCCTCTCTGATTTCGGGGCCGCCGAGCTGGAGCCATTCCTCCGAAAACACAAAGTGATTGAATAATAAACAGTTCCGCCGGGCTTATTCGATGGCCTTGTGGGTGGGGATGTGATTTTTTTTACAAAAAGGCGACTATGATAACTCTTGATGATGTACTATTAGAAACCGACGATAAAATGCAGAAATGTATGGATAGCGTGGAGCACGAAATGTCCTCGATCCGCACAGGCAAAGCAAACCCCGGCCTCGTGGAGAATCTCCATGTGGAAGCTTATGAAGGCGTACTGAGCAAATTGCGCGAGGTGGCGAGTATATCCACACCAGAACCCCGCATGATCCTGATCCAACCGTGGGACTCGAGTATTCTTAAAGCCATCGCCATGGCGATCCAAAAAGCCAATATCGGATTGTCAGCAAATATTGACGGAAAAATCATCCGCATTCCGATCCCCGAGCTTTCACAGGAACGCCGCACGGAAATGGTGAAAGTCGTCCGAAAAATGGCGGAAGACGGGCGCGTAGCTGTCCGTGCCGTGCGCCGCAGCGGGATTGAAGACCTCAAAAAACTCCAAAAAGACGGAAAGATCACAGAGGACAACTTAAAAACCGCTGAAAAAGAAATCCAAGAATACACCGACAAATATGTAAAACACATTGACGGCCAGCTGGAGAAAAAAGAAGCTGAACTACTCAAGATTTAAGGTTGAATGTACCAGATTCCGCCCATTACGCGGGGCGGGATTTTTAAACAAACAAAATGGATAAAGGGAGATAAACCATGTCTGAAGAAACTGATAAACTCAAAACCTCCTTAAAACTTGTTCAAAAACATGAGGCGTCAAAACCTCAGGTCGCGGCCCCAGCACCTCTTGGATCCTCGCCGCAGAATGCCCCACTACCTCCGACTCCCCCCTCACTCGGAGTGCCTCCGATTACTCCTTCACAGGATGCATCCGCTGTAAATATCACTGAAGCAAATCCTGAAATGACGAATGTGGCTAAACCTTGGGCCAAATTAAAATCCTCGGGAGGACTCAATAAAATTCTTTTACCGGTCATTGCTCTTTTAGTCGGGTTAGGCCTAGGAGCCGGAGGAGTCTTTTTCATGTTATCCTCAAAACATGAGGAGGCTGTAGCTGATTTACAAAAGGAAATCGATAAGGCCAAAAAATCAGCCACGACACTTGTCAGTGAAGAAAAAAAGAAAACAACTGAGGCGGAGGCAGCTACAAAAGCCAGCGAGGAAAAAGCCCGGATAATCGAAGAAAAAATCAAGGCTGAGAGTGCTGATTTACTGGCACGTAAGGACGTGGAGATCAAGATCGCAAAGACATCAGCCGCCATTGCAGCTAATTCCAAAAGAGAAGCCGAGCAGCTGAAGGCCCAAATGGAGGAAATGGAAAAAACCATGGCTGATGCCGTAGCCCTTGCCGTGATTGAACGTAAAGAAAAGGAAAGGCTCCGTTACATCGCTCAGCAATATCAGACGGAAATGAAAAAGTTTAACCCAAAATTTTCCCCGTCTGCGCCACCCGCATCCCAGTCTGTCCCTACACCGGCTCCCTCTCCAGCCGCCACGACCCAGTAATGCATAGGTGCTGCAAATTTTTTCAATCTCGGGAAAATTACCCCGGCAATCAATAGCTCGGGCTGTTCTTAAATCTTTATTCTTTGTTTGAATCAGCGGCGGAGTGCTGTTGTTCTATCGTGGTGGGAGAATAGCGGTTCCGTTATTCGCTTTTTGGTGGAGTGTTGTTTATTGCTGCACTCCTCATACTGCCCGGGCGTAGGCCCCAAGGGGAGCAACTTGCTGCAGATACTTGTTCCTTTGCCCGGATGTATGTGGGACGGCCTTATTATTGGGGCGGGGAAAATGATACAGGTATCGACTGCTTCGGGCTTCCCCGGAAATCCCTCATCCTTGCCTGCCTTAAGAGGGGAGTCATTATGCTGAATCCCTCATTGATCCGTGAGGGGATTGATCTCTGGTGGAATGACCAGTCGGCGCGGAGAATGGGCCATATCACAGGAGATAAAACCACATTCATCGGTGAAGATAAGAATCTTAATATGGTGGATTACACATCGAGAAAACCCGGTGATCTCGCCGTGACACAGGACGGCATACACATGCTTATGTATCTGGGGAATCAAGAATGGATCCAAGCCGATCCAGGGGCGGGTAAAGTCATTATCAGTCATGTTCCCTCCGAGAATGCCTGGTTTTCATGACCAATCATGATTCTCCGCTGGAAGATTACCGAGTCATGAATAGGGGGGGGCACTCCGGATTTTGATCGTTTCACTACCCGAAACAGCTTTGCAATATTAAGGACAATTTGCGGCGGAAGAATCAAAATGGAGCGTTATTTGAAAGTTTGAATAGGCCATAAAATGAATGAGTCGGGTTTACCCATATATCAGGTTAAATCTGAAATAACTCTGACAGTATTATACTTGAATGATGGGCTAAAATAGTTAAATTTAGTTTAATTTTATAATATTTTGATTAAAGTTATCGCATTAACATTCTTTGCCTTCGGCATAACACTGCTTTTAGTGCCTTTTGTCAGGATTTGGGCTATACGCAGGCGTTTGGTAGATCGCCCGGATCGGGGCAGGAAAACCCATCGCAAACCAGTGCCGAGGGTGGGAGGATTGGCTATATTCATGAGTTTTCTCGTGATTCTTTTGGGCATGAGTTATTTGAGGAATAACCATTTGGATATCGAGGTGCTGAGTCTGGCGTTGTCTTCATCCCTCATGTTTGTAGTCGGGTTTTGGGATGATATTCGACCGCTGGGTGCAAAGGTGAAATTGGTTTTGCAGATTTTGGTGTCTGTCGTGGCCTTTTTATTGGGGATACGCATCGAGATGCTTTTCGGGCATTCGATTGGCTTTTTGAGTTTGCCGCTGACGATTATTTGGCTTGTTTCGACAGTGAATATTATCAACCTCATTGACGGGATTGACGGGTTGGCCGCCGGCGTCTGTATTTTCTTGATGATCACCCTCGGGATATTGGCTTCGAATACCGAGCCCTTGACATTGATTTGTTTCGGAATGGTCGGAGTGCTTGGGGGATTCCTGTTTTATAATTTTCCGCCAGCCCGGATTTTTCTCGGGGATGGGGGTGCTTATTTCCTGGGATTCTTGATTGGTTCGATCGCCTTGGTGAATTCCCGAAAAGGCGAGGTGGCCTTGGCCCTGATTGCCCCGTTCCTCGCCTTAGGCCTCCCGGTATTAGATACGGCACTTGCGATTATCCGGAGGGGAATGCGCGGGTTGCCCCTTTTCTTTGGTGACCGTGAACACATCCACCACCGTTTGGTAGATATAGGTTTTTCGACGAGGCGCGTGATTTTAATCCTGTATTCAGCCTGCGGCCTTTTGAGTTTTTCGGCTATGCTAGTCTTTTGGACTCAGGGACGTTTACTTCCCCTATTTATCGGGATTTCCCTCCTGAGTATCCTCGTACTCGTCCGGCAGCTCGGTTATATCAAAAGTTATGCTAGTCTCGGTGCCCAGATCATCCGCAGCCTCGGCCGGCGACGTGAATCGAAAGCAGCTCAGGAACAGATGATGTTCTGGCGGCAAAAATCTATCGTGGCGGGTTCCTCATTCGATCCGTGGAAACATTTTGAGATTGTCTTGGCCCGTTTGGAGGTGGAGAAATTTGAGTTCCACTCGTTCGATCCCGAGATGAGTGAAAATTATCGGTGGGATGAATTAGTCCCCCACGCTCTTGAAGAGGAATTGATTAATAAAGGCCAGATTTATACTTGTGTGAAGGCCATTAAAATTAATGCCGCCGTGATCGGGGAGATTTACATGTCTAAACACGTGGATAAGGATGATATTGCCCATTTTGAACGGATAACCGGTTTTGTGGCGGAGAGTCTGAAAGACTATTTTGCCGATAAAAGGAATCATTTTAAATCTTCTGCCATAAAAGTTCACCGCAACCATTGAAAAGCGTTCCGCTTTTGCTAATTTTAAGTCCGTATGTCATTTGTGGAAGTTTTTAACCGTTTGGATCGTGAGAAAAGTCCCGCTGTCAGGAGATTTGAGCAACTCATTTCCCCCTCTTCCGGGATTTCTCTCGAGCAACTTGCTCACGAGGCCCATCAAACATCATTAAAATATTTCGGGCGTACGATTCGCCTTTTTGCGCCGTTGTATGTCAGTAATGAATGTATTAATAATTGTGCTTACTGCGGGTTTTCCCGTGATAACCCCATCCTCAGGGTCACATTGGACGTGGAGGATGTAGCGACAGAAGCCCGTCATCTCGTTGCGGAAGGCTTCCGCAATTTGCTCATCGTTTCCGGCGAACACCCGAAATTTGTCTCTTCTGGTTATCTCCGTGAGGTGATCCTGCGGCTCCGGGATTTTGTCCCAGCCCTATCGATCGAGGTCGGGCCTATGGAAACGGATGAATATATTCCGCTGGTTGAAGCTGGCGCCGAAGGACTCATCGTTTATCAGGAGACCTATGACCGCGATGTTTACGGGGTCGTCCACACAGCCGGGCCAAAAAAAGATTTTGACTGGAGACTCGAAACACCGGAGCGCGGGTTTGCCGCGGGATTTCGCCGGATCGGTATCGGAGCCTTGTTAGGACTCTCTGATTGGAGGAGGGAAGCCATCTCATTGGCCGCACACTGTGATTATCTCCTGAAACATTGTTGGAAATCCCAAATAACCGTTTCTTTCCCCCGCTTGCGTCCGGCAGCGGGCAGTTACGATCCAAAATTCCCTGTCACAGATATCGAGTTTGTCCGGTTGATCTGTGCCATGAGGATTACTTTCCCGCAGGTGGGTATCGTCCTTTCGACGCGTGAACCCGCCCCATTACGCGACGGTCTTGTCCCGTTGGGCATTACGATGATGAGTGCGGGGGCAAAAACCGAACCCGGCGGTTACACGGGTGCTGGCAAACAAAATGTCCATCTGACTGTCGCGGGTAAACCTCAGGATTCCAGTTGTTATGAATCCGTCGAGACGATTCGGTCCGAAGGCGAATATTTGACGGATGCTGAGGAACAATTCCAAATATCCGATACCCGTTCCGCCGCTCAGATGGCCGCTATGCTCCACAAGATGGGGTATGAAACGGTATGGAAAGACTGGGACCGTGTGATCATGGGAGTGTAGTCGCCCGGAGGGGTGGATCTGTATTATGGAGCAAATTGTTTTTAAGGCCAATGGGCAAGAGATGACAGTCGATAGTGAATTAACCATCGACGGCTTTTTGTCCTTAAAGGAAATCGAGCCTCGCACTGTCGCTGTGGAGATTAATGGCGAAGCCCTCTTCCGTTCTGAGTGGTCCACACGCAAATTGCACCAGGCAGATAACCTCGAGGTCATCCGGGTCGTCGCCGGGGGATAGTCCACTAGTGTCATCCACGCCTCCAGACAAGAAGTGAGCAAATTGCTGCGTTGAAGGGCACCCCCACCCATCATTTGCTGATGATGGGGGTTGCTTTGAGATTAAGGATTATATTTTGATACGCCGCAGATGACGGGGGACATGCCGCCTGCGTAAAAAGCATCGGGGGGGTGTTGGTTGATCGGGGTTCCTTTGTCGAGAGCATCTGCATCACAGTATTCGAGGAAGAAGGCACGGCGATCGTTGTTTGTTTGATTCTGGAGTGAACGGTGTAGGGTGTAGCCTGTAAAGGCGATGGCTTCACCTGCCTTTAAATTTGCGGGAGTGCCATTGCCTTCGACATCCACCTCGATGTGCCAGGAATCCTCCGATTTTTTAATGTGCGGGATCAGCCCTTTTTTATGGCTGCCGGGCACGACCCAGACGCAACCATTGTCCGGGGTGACATCATCAAGGGCGAACCAGACGGTGATATTTGTGCCGGGTTCTAATCCGCCATAACCATTATCTTGGTGCCAGGGAAATGTATTTCTCGCTTTATCAGCAGTGTCAGGGGCTTTGACTACGAACTGATCGAACCAACAACGCAAGTTCGGCCCGATTAATTTTTTCATCGCTTCGATCTGATTTCCCTCGGTCGCAAAATCCATGATGAGGGGATGTTTCCCTCGTAGCTGAGTGTAAAAAAAGGTTCCTTTATCCTCAGGCCGTTTCGGGAGTGTGGGGATCAATGCGCGGAATTTTTCGAGTGTTTCATCACTCATGACTTTGCCGAGCATGAGATAGCCGTTTTCTTTATAGAACTCGACATCCTGGTCGGAGATGGAAAATGTGGACAGTTGTGGTGTGGTCATATAATTTCAACCTAGCAGATCTCTTTTGTCTTTAGAATGGATGTTTATCTCAAATATATGGACTTTTATTACAATTCAATAGCCGCTCTCCCCCGCCTCTTCCAATCTCCTTTCCGGGTCAAGGAACTCTATTACCACCCGCGCAAAACGCAATTTGCGCGGATGCGCTTTGAGACTTTTAATGTATCATTCATTTTTAGGGGTACGGGCCAATATAAACTCGGGCCACATTCCTGCCGGGTGACGGCTCCTTTTGTCGTTACCCAATGGCCCGGCCCTTTGCATGAGTATGGGGCGGATGGGGATTGGGAAGAGTTCGCCTACGCTTGCACCCCCTCGGTGATGGCTGTGCTTGAAAAATCGGGTCTTATCGATCCCGCTCACCCTTTTTGGCCGATGCAAAATAGCCTCTTTATCCGGCAGCAGTCCGACCATATTCATGAACTCATGAAGCGGGGGCACCAACCGGGTGTCGCAGACGAAATCGATCGCCTGTGTGAATTCATCCTTTTTAAAAGCCGGGTGGGAATTAGGACGGATAAAAAGGAGGACGCAGGTGCCAAAAAAATCAAGGTGATCCGTGAATATCTCGCTGGGAATTACCACCGGACGATTAACCTGAAAACCGTCTGCCGCGAGCACGGGATATCCGCAATCAGCCTCCACCGTTATTGGAAAAAGTATCTGGGAGGCTCTCCCGGTGATTACATGGGGCATTTGCGGCTGCAGGAGGCTGCCCGCCTTTTAGCCATGTCGGGCCTGACCATCGGAGAAATCGCCCGGCAGGTGGGATTTGAAGATCCACTCTACTTTTCCCGCCGCTTCCGGAAAACCTACGGGCTCTCCGCCCGTGATTTCCGGAAGAGGAATGCATCCATACCTGAACAGTCTTGATGGATATCTGGTTCGTCAGGATTTCCCCTTGCCATCTCGGTCGGTTAATCCTAAAACTCGGTATCATAATGATTAAAACTTCAAATAATCAATCCAAAGTAGAATCCTCTCCTCATAAAGAATTTAATCACAGTACCGCTCAGCATTATGAGCTTTCATCAAATAATCAGTGGTCGGATTTAAACTTCGAGAAAGTTTATTCCCTTGTTGATACCCCTGAAAAGGCGACAGCACACCAGCTAAAAATGGATAACGAATTTTTCACGACCGAAGATTTTACCAAGAGCGTCGTCGAACACCGCGAAGGTAAAATATGCCTGGAAATAGGCCCCGGACCATCAGGAGGATGGGTCTCACATGCCAAAAACGCGGGACAACGCATCTTGATTGAACCGTTGGGACTTGCCTATAGAAATTACCAAATCCGCAAATTCGGCAAAACCCTGATCGGTGACGATGTGCAGATACTCATCACACCCGCTGAGGATTTAATCAAGGATTATGTTGGAGCTATTGATGGTGCCATCATGTGCCGCAACGCCCTTGACCATTGCAGTGACCCTCTAAAGATTCTCGAAAACATCGGATTATACGCAGCTCCAGGTTGCTTTTTATTCCTCTGGACCGATCTATGGCATCACCATGATGTGGATGATGGGCATTGCAACATCACTCAAGATTTAGAGGCATTCAAAGAATCGATCCAGAAGATGGACTTTGAGATTATTCACGAATTTTCAGATAGGAACAGGGAAACACTCAATATCGGCTTAAACGCAATCAAACATTAATCCTAAAAAGGAAAATGGGCATGGGGATTCGGAGCTGAAGGGGGCTCTCAGTGTGGGCGGGTTATTTTTCTGGGATTAGGGTGTTCTGAGTTAACCGCTGAGGAGCAGTTCGGATTGGGGTGGGAGACCTGAGAGCCATTTTCCTCCTAGGTATCGGCGGAAAATACGCGTTAAGAGCAAGGTCCAACGTTGATGAGAACGCCATCGCTCCATGATGGATTTGATCTGTTGCAACTCATTACTGATGAGCAGGACAGCTTGGGCGATTGAATTCAAGATGTGGGGATGGACCCCGCACAATTATCTCCACCCTCATTTCAGTCATTGGAAAGATGTGAAGTGGCACCGACGCCTCACGGAGAAATTCCTCAAGGGTTAGGAGAGTCTTTAAAATCTTATCGACGCGCGGGGATCCAAAGTTTTAGAATCCATCCCATGATTTCCGCGAATCCCCTCCTTTTTGAAATTTCCGCCCGCAAGTTTGTCGAATCTCTCAAGGCGATTACCGACTCTGAGGCGACCTTGGCGGATGTGCCGGATGAATGGTTTAAGAATCTGGCGGACCAAGGATTTGATACTGTCTGGCTCATGGGCGTGTGGCAACTCGGGGAGGTAGGTCGCAAAATCTCGTTGGATCGGGGTCGGCGCAGTGGAGAGTTTGAGCGTCTCTTACCCGGATGGACAGAGGCAGATGTGAGTGGCTCCCCTTATTGCGTTCAGGATTATCGGGTTCATCAGGATTTCGGACGCGATGAGGCGTTGGCTGTCTTTCGCAGCAAATTGCGCGAGCACGGGATGGGACTGGTGCTGGATTTTGTGCCGAACCACACAGCGTGCGACCACCGCTGGGTTAAAGAGCATCCGGAATATTATGTCCATGGCACTCCCGGACTTTTGGTCGGGCAGCCTGATAATTACGCTGAGCAGGACGGCACCATTTTTGCCCACGGGCGTGATCCGTATTTTCCCGGGTGGCCGGATGTTTTCCAGCTTGATTACCGCAAAGAGCTGGTGCAACAGGCGATGATGGAGGATCTCGCACTCGTGTCCGGACTTTGCGACGGGGTCCGCTGCGACATGTCGATGCTGGTGCTACCCGATATTTTCGCTAAGACATGGGGAGTGCTACCTGACTCTTTGTCGCGGGAAGCGGCCAAAGGTTCCTTTTGGTCCCGCGCCATCGACCGGGTGAAAGAAAAATGCCCGGATTTTAAATTCATTGCGGAGGCGTATTGGGGTTTGGAATACCGCCTGCAAATGGAAGGGTTTGACTACACCTACGACAAAACCCTCTACGACCGTCTCGTCCATCAGAACATGCATGAGATTCATGCCGACCTCACAGATTGGCTACCTCTGGCCCGCGGTGTGCATTTTCTTGAAAATCATGATGAACCCCGCACGGCCTCGGCTTTTCCCGAGCCCTCCTACCGTCAGGCGGCAGCTGTTTTAACCCTCAGTTTACCGGGTGTACGCCTCGTCTATGATGGCCAGATCGAAGGCCGCAAATTGCGCTACTGTATCCACCTGCGCCGGGCGGCAGATGTACCCTCTGTCGAGAATGAATCGTCTTTTTATGAGAGACTCTTCCAAGCGGTGAAAGGTTCTGTCATCGGTAAAGGTATCTCGTCATTTATCCCTTCGCGCCCGACTTGGGCGGGGAATACCCGTTACTCCGATATCCAAGCCATTCTCTGGGAAAAAGACGGGAAGCGTGACTTGGTGGTGGTGAATCTCTCAGGGAATGAATGCGACACCCGGCTCTCTTTCTTTTTTACCGGCATGGGGTCACGCCAATGGGGTTTTAAAAACCGCCTAGGCCTGGAAGAATATACCCGCTCGGGGGATGAGATCGGTACCACCGGCCTCTATATCAAACTCTTGCCTTATCAAGCCCAGATTTTTGAACTCTCCCGGTCTCAGGAATAAAAGCCCTGGAACGACACGAGAAAAAAATGTCGGTGTCCTGGGGGATCACTCGCTGTCGTGAACTCAGGAGACAACAATAACTCCGCACGACGTCTCTGCGATGAAATGTACGGAAATCAAGGGTCGGTAGCCGTACTCCCCGCCCCTCGATTTCCTATCGTCGCCTTGGATTACTTTTCATTATACCAGCTGCGACCGTCGCGTTCGAGCAACTGGTCGGAGGAGGCGGGACCCCAGCTTCCGGAAGCGTAGTTCGGGAAATCGCGGGGGTGGAGGGAGGACCAGACATCGATGATCGGGTCGACCACACGCCAGGCGGCTTCAATCATGTCGCTGCGGTGGAAGAGGGAGAGGTCGCCGGTCATACAATCGTAAATCAATGTCTCGTATCCAGTGGAGCCCCCTGTCTTGCCGAGGTCTGAGTAGTTAAATTCCAAATTTACCGACTGCGTGCGGATGATCGGGCCGGGCACCTTGGCGCGCATCTGCATGATGATTCCTTCATCGGGCTGGATATTAATAATCAGGCGGTTCGGGCCGACAGTGCTTTTGGCTGCATCACCAAAAAAATGCATCGGCGCGCGGCGGAACTGGATAACGACTTCGGTTTTGCGTTGGGCGAGGCGTTTGCCGGTGCGGAGGTAGAAGGGAACCCCGGCCCAGCGCCAGTTATCGACAAAAAGTTTCAGGGCACAAAATGTATCAGTATTCGATTTGGGATCGACTTTAGGTTCGCTGCGGTAACCGGCCACCGGCCTGCCGTCGACGGTTCCCGGGCCGTACTGGCCGCGGATGGCATTTGTGATGACTTCTTCCGGAGGCATGGAGTGGATGGACTCGAGGACTTTGACTTTTTCATTGCGCACGGCATCAGCCTTTAAGGAGCTGGGGGGATCCATGGCGACCAAGGAGAGTAGCATGAGCAAGTGATTCTGCATGACGTCTTTCATCGCGCCGGCTTGTTCATAAAAAGCCCCGCGGCCTTCGACGCCGAGGGATTCCGCCGTGGTGATCTGGACGTGGTCGATGTAACGGCGATTCCAGATCGGTTCAAAAATCCCGTTGCCAAAACGGAAGACGAGGAGATTTTGGACGGTTTCTTTGCCGAGGTAATGGTCAATGCGGTAGATTTGATTCTCGTGGAGGACCTGGCGGATATCGTGGTTAAGCGTCTCGGCGGAGTCAAGGTCGTGGCCGAAGGGTTTTTCGATAATGACCCGTTTCCAAGGGGAGCTTTCGTCCTGCTTGGCGATTTGGGAACGTCCGAGGTTTTGGATAATGGAATTAAAATATTCCGGCGGGGTGGACAGGTAGAAGAGGACATTTTTCTCTGTCTTATGTTTGTCGGATAATTCATCGAGCATTTTCCCGAGCTTCTCATAAGTCTCCGGCTGGTCGAAGTCCCCTTGGCAATAATACATCCTCTCCTTAAATTTCGCCCAGAGCGATTCATCGACCTGTTGGGTGGCAAATTGGTGGATGTCCTGGGTCATGAGGTCGCGGAACTCCTGATCATTCCAAGGGCGGCGGGCCACGGCGACCACCGCAAAATTCTCCGGCAATAAATTATGGCATGCCAGATTATAGAGTGACGGGAGCAATTTGCGTTTGGTCAAATCCCCCGATGCACCGAAAATGACGAAAATACAGGGACCAGCGGGCTGGTCTTTTATGGGTAGATCATTTGCTTGTGACATAGAAAGAATCGATCATTTGGGTTCTTGATGTCCACCAAAACCTTTGCGCATGGCGGAGATGATTTTTTCTGCGAAGGTGTTATCTTGGCGTGAACGGAAACGCTTATAAAGCGCTGTGGTCAGGACATCTGCTGCGACTGATTGCTCGACGGCAGTATTAACAGTCCAGCGGCCTTCACCGGAGTCGCTGACCTTACCGCTGAAGCTGCCTAAGGTGTTATCCTTGGTCAGCTCGATGGCTGCCAGGTCCAAAAGCCAGGAAGGAATCACACTCCCGCGCCGCCAGAGCTCTGAAATCGCGGCGACATCGAGATCGTAACGGTGCTCGAGTTTTTCCGCATGTGTTTTGGAGCTTTTCATGATTTCAAAACCTTCGGCATAAGCTTCCATTAGGCCGTATTCGATTCCGTTATGTACCATCTTTACGTAGTGCCCTGCGCCGGCAGGCCCGCAGTGTAAGTATCCTGAGGGAGCCGTGCCTTTATGATTAATCGGCTCAATATCCCCGACTCCGGGGGCCAAGGCTTTAAAAATGGGATCAAGGACTTTGACTTGCTCATCGGGACCACCAATCATCTGGCAATAACCGCGTTCCAGTCCCCAGACTCCGCCACTGACACCGACATCGACATAATGAATACCCTTTTCCTTCAGGGTAATGGCCCGGCGGGCATCGTCTTTAAAGAAGGAATTTCCCCCTTCAATAATGGTATCCCCGGGAGAAAGGAGCTTCGCAGCTTCCCAGACATGGCTTTCAGTTACGTCACCGCAAGGCAACATGAGCCAGACAAAACGGGGTGAAGGCAATTTGCTCACCAAATCCTCTAAGGTCGTCGAACCAATCGCTCCATCTTTCACGGCGGCAGCGACTTTTGCCTGGTCACGGTTAAAAACAACAATCTCATGGCCGGCACGAATTAAACGGCGAACCATTCCACCGCCCATGCGGCCAAGTCCTACTAATCCAATTTTCATATTCGAGAGTCTCCTTAGGGGGGTTAAATAAACGAGCGACTCTAACACGATTCCTTTTCAGGAAAAGAATCATTTTTGTGAAAATAAACGAATTTTGTTTTTTAAGGTTGTGCAAATGCCGGAAAAATCCAAAATTGGCGTCTGAATGTCTGCGGCGCAGAAAACACTTATCCTCTTTTTCGGTTCGCTTGTCGGCCTTTTGGCTGCCTGCGTTGCTCTTTGGTATTTTTTGGCGACACCGGGGGTGCTTTTTAGCCTAGCACTCTTTTCTTTAGGGATGCTCCTGCTCCGAGAAGAGGGGGAAAAGTCGCTGAAGATCATCCTTGAAACTTATTTTACCCACCGCAGCCTTGCCCTGCATGAGGCGAAGGTAAATATCCTCGAAATCCTCGAGGCACCCGTTCCTTTTATCCTCCGTGAAGAATATGAAATGCAGCTAGAGGAAACTTTCATCAGCCAAAGTGATGAACCCACAGGCATCGAGAAAAAGAAGAAGTGGCGCCGTTTCCGCCGTCGGCGCGCCCGCCCGCTCCACCGTTTTCTTACCGTCGAGATGGAAATCAATCCTTCGGTGACCACCGTCGACGGCCAACCAGCCGTGTGGGATGCGTTAGAGGTTCGATTTGCCAAATACGATGAGCCGGTTCCGGGGATTGATCTGGATGAGATCCCGTCTGAAGAAGAAGGGGCCGAGATTGTCGGTTGGGAAGTCTGGCATAATGATGACTTCCGTATCGAGACATCCCCTGAAATGACGGGTACCAAACGGGTTATTTATTATCTTCATCTCCATGGGCCGGAAGTCAAAAGGATCCAAGTACGTTACCTTTATGAAGACCTAGGGACACCTTTCGATGTGCCCGCCCTGCCTGATGCCCCAAAAACCGCTCTCTTCCACCATCCAGCCCGCAAAAATACCCAACCCCTTTCAAAGCCCGCGATCGCCACCGGTGCGTCAAAGGAACCTGAAGCTATCACCGTCAAAGCCCCGGCACTTCCTGAAAAGCCAAAGACGGAAACCCCCAAGGAAACGCCGGAAAAAGTAACCAGTGAATCCTCGGCTGTCGTTATTGCCCAAAAAGATCAGATTCCGCAGGCTAAAGAAACGGGCGCGGCCAAAATGTCCGAAGAGAAAAAGGATTCCGCTGTTGGGACAAAAGAAACTCCTCTGTCCAAGGAAGAGCCTGTAGTTAAGACGGACAAGGACAAAAAGGAGTCTGCCGTTGAGCCAAAAGAAATGCCTTTGACCAAGGAAGAGCCTGTAGTCAAGACGGACAAGGACAAAAAGGATTCCGCTGTTGGGGCAAAAGAAATGCCTGTGGCCAAGGAAGAGCCCGTGGCCAAGACGGACAAAGACAAAAAGGAGTCTGCCGTTGAGCCAAAAGAAATGCCTGTGACCAAGGAAGAGCCTGTAGTCAAGACGGACAAGGACAAAAAGGATTCCGCTGTTGGGGCAAAAGAAATGCCTCTGTCCAAGGAAGAGCCTGTAGTTAAGACGGACAAGGACAAAAAGGAGTCTGCCGTTGAGCCAAAAGAAATGCCTGTGGCCAAGGAAGAGCCTGTAGTCAAGACGGACAAGGACATAAAGGATACGGCTCCTTCCAAACAAATTGTTTTGGATATAACCGACGAGAAGAAAGAAATTCCTTCGGAAGTGAAAACCGAATCACCCCGGATTGATGCCCCTGTAGGGATAACGCGTCCTATCCCCCCAGTCCAAAGGAAACCCGAAAAGAAGCCTGAGACTCCTATTCCACCGGCTGAAAAATCTTTATCAGAGAAGAAAAAGGACGAACCCGCTCCGGAGGCCAAAGACAAGGCTGGAAATAAATCGCCCGGAGAAAAAATGGTCGTTCCTGAGGGAGAAACCGCCGAATCTCTCGTGAAGATACCAGTGCCGGTACCAGCACACAAAGGCCAGGGAGGGCCTGTCCAGCCCTCAATTACGGTAAAGCCCGTAACTGCGCAAATTGCTTCACCAGAAATTCAAAAACCGGCCTCTGTTGAAACGGAGATTAAAAAGGCCGATGTCCTAGTGCCCGACCAGACCTCTGCGCAAATTGTCGCGGATAAAGTAGTGGAAAAAGAGGTTTCGGTACCACTGGTTGCGACTGCTCCCCCCGCCCCGCCTCTCAAAGAAAAACTCGCCCAAGGTTTGGAGAAACTCAAAACCTTTTTTGGACATGTGAAGAAGGATACAGTACAGAAAACAGTCCATATCGCAGCGCTCACGAGTGTAAAATACAAGACTGTGCAGTCGCGTTACCAGGTTTTCACGAATAATCTGGAAGCCAAAGTCAAAGACTTCTCCACAAAGTTGCATGAGAGGAACATGCAAAAAATGGAGTCGATGAAAATTACAATTCCACCCGTGAAAATCGCTGATTTAAAAACGACACCTCCCCCGTCGATTGAAGTGGACAAGAAAAAAACCGTTAAAATCAACAAGGATCGGGAATTGATCCTGCAACCCGAGATTACACATCCTAAAAAAGTCAAGGCACCGGATTCACCTGCCATTAATCTCGCGGTTGAAATGTCGGATGAAAAACCCGGTTCAGAGGGTAATCCTATCGATGAGGATTATACGGAGTTCCATTACTTTGTGATTCGCACGGGCGAAGAGCAGGAGGGGCCTTTCGAGTATGATGCTGTCCAGGCCATGTTCGAGAGCGGGGAATTACGTAGCGAACATCTTATTTGGTACCCCGGACTGGCTGATTGGACACCGATTTCTGACATTGAGGAGGTTATTGAGGAAGAACCTTCAAACAGCGCAGGCAGCCAGGATGTTTTCTATAAGGGGTAAAACACTATTCTTGTTTTTTAAAATGCCGCTGGATACACTGGGACATTGGCGATTCTGAGAGTCGATAAGATCAAAATACGTCAAAAAATATGTTTCCCGTCATTTCCAGCAAATCACTCGAACGCATGAAAGCTTTCTGTGCCGTTGTAGTGGTTGCAACCGGGCTAATGGTTCTTTTCGGGTGGTGGCAGGATATTGGGTTATTCATTTACGTGCATAAGAGCTTTCAAGCGATGAATCCGCTCACTGCTCTAAATTTTGTACTCACAGGTATAGCTCTTTACATCTCAAACCGTTGTGTTGGTCGTCGAGCCTTGGGTGTTCTTTTGATTTTTTGCTGTTTTTTTGTACTGATGACCTCCTCGTTGAGGATACTTGATATCTCTGGAATTACCCAGTTTGACATCGACCACCTGCTTTTTTCTGAAAAGGTGAATGATAACCATATGAAGCCTGTGGCGGCTTTAAATTTTATCCTAGCTTGCTTTGGTTTGCTCGGGGTGAATTTCCGCTGGTGCCGGAAAATCCTGCCGCCTGAAATTATTATTGTTCCTCCATTGCTCTTACTATCCATGGGGCTGCTGGGATGTGTAGTTGATATTGTGCTTTTTCAGGAGCTTATCTTCATTATTCCTGTCCCTATCCATACCGCCATGGTCTTCTGGATATTATGTGCCGGTATTATCATGACCCCTTATGCGGGGGGTATGGCCGGGGTGGTACTCGAGAAAAACGGTCCGCTCAAGCCCCACCAACTCATTTACCGGATTATCCGCCAGTCCCCTTTGGCATGGATTCTCCTTGTTATTTCCATCCTGGTGACAGGAACCATCTGGAGGATGTCTTCACAATCAATGAGGGCAGAGGTTGATAAGAATTTTAATCTCCGATGCGCGGAGATTAATTCTGTCATCCTTAGTAGGATTGATTCCTGTGAACTCATCCTGAGTGGTGCCCGCGGGCTTTTCCATGCCAGCAACCGTGTGACTTATGATGAATGGGCGGATTATGCAAAAAGCCTTCATATTAATGATGCAATATCTGAGTTAAAAGGGATTGGATTCATCTCTTATGTAAGGGCTGGGCAATTACAGGGTTTTCTTAAAAAGGAAAACAAAGAGCGTACTCTTCCATTACAGCCGAGGAATCTTGATAACGCGGCGGCGGATTTTTTTATTGTGAATTACTTTGATCAGGTACCCGGAAGTAGCGATCTCATCGGGAGTGATTTTGGGCAGGACCCCCGAATAAGGCGCGCATTGGAGAGGACTCTTGAGACAGATTCATTTTCTATGAGCCCGGTGATCGTTTTAGAAGGGGAATCCTCACGGAGTTTCGATATCTTTCTCCCCGTTTATGATATCCATCAGGTGGGTGGAGGAAATGCTCCCCGCGGAAAGGCTGGGTTGGCTGGATGGGTTTTTGGTGTTTTTAATGTGGATGACCTCATGCAAAAGGTCCGGGGGTCCACTGATCCGGGAATCCGTTTTGAAATATTCGACGGACCTTCTATTCTGGCGGAAAATTTGATTTACAGTAGTACCCGCCAAATATTTTCGTCTTCACCGGCTAATCCGGAGAGGTTCCATTCCATCCAAAATATATTTTTCCCTGGGCATCAATGGACTGTTCGTTATTCATCATTGCCTGCCTTTGAGTTAACTTTTTCAGACCGGCAATCATCCATTATTCTTAATGCCGGGCTTTTGTTGAGCATATTACTTTTCGGGGTGACATGGTCGCTGAGCAATACCCGGGCGCATGCTGAAGAAATTGCCGAGCGGATGACCGCCGAGTTAAAAATCAAAGATAAAGCCTTTGCCTCCGTCAATAACGGCATTCTGATTTCGGATGCCACCCGTCCGGATATGCCGATTATTTATGTCAATGAGGCATTCTGCCGTATTACGGGATATTCACCGGAAGATGTCATTGGGAAAAACTGCCGCTTTCTCCAAAATGATGACAGGCAACAACCCGCTATCGAAGAAATCCGCCACGCCCTGAAGACAGGTATCCCTTGCGATACGGTATTAAGGAATTACCGGAAAGACGGCACACTCTTTTATAATGAGTTTTCGATATCCCCGATCAAATCAGTTGATGGCAAAATTTCTCATTTTGTCGGTATCCAGCAGGATATTACCGAGCGTAAGAATATCGAAAGAAACCTCAAAGAAAGTGAACGAAAATACCGGACGGTCGTTGACTCTGTCCAGGAAGTCATTTTCCAGATGGACTTCAGCGGGCATTGGACATTTCTGAGTGCCGCTTGGCGTACGATGACTGGTTATCAGGTGGATGAGTCCCTAGGCCATAGTTTTCTCCGTTATATTCATCCCCTCGATAGAACCATGATCTCCGAGAATTTCCGGGGACTCCTCACAAAATCCGATGCCTCTTGCCGCCTCGAAGTCCGGGTTCTTTCCAAAGATGATACTTACCAGTGGACGGAGCTCACCATCCAAAAACGCCCGGGTGAAAAAGGAGAGCGTATGATTCTTCCGGGGACAATCATGAATATTAGCGAGAGGAAACGTGCCGAGGAGATGACGGCCCGGGCCCGGGATGCCGCGATACAAAGTGCCCGGATGAAAGCCGATTTTCTCGCCAATATGAGCCATGAAATCCGGACTCCGCTCAACGGGATCGTCGGGATGGCCGGGCTCCTAGCCGATAGCTCTCTCGGGCGTGAACAGAAAGACTTTGTACAAACCATCCGCTCTTGTGCGGACTCGTTAATGGGGATCATTAATGACATCCTTGATTTTTCAAAAATCGAGGCAGGTAAACTCTCCTTTGAAACACTGGATTTTAACCTCCGCAATGCGGTGGAAAACTCCATGGATATGGTTTCTGGAGGCATGGGGGCAAAATCGATCGAGCTTGCTTTCGATATTCATGATGATGTCCCTGTCTATCTCCAGGGAGACCCCGGCCGTCTAAAACAGATTCTTGTGAACTTGATTAATAATGCAGCCAAATTCACAGAGAAAGGGGAAGTTGTTATCACTATTTCGGTTGATTCGTTCGCCGGCGAAAAGGCCCTGATCAAGACAGAGGTGCGTGACACGGGTATCGGTATTTCCCCGGACAAGCTTCAAGATCTTTTCCAGCCATTTGTCCAGGCAGACACATCCACGACGCGCAAATACGGAGGGACTGGTTTGGGATTGAGTATCAGCCGGCAATTGGTCACACTGATGGGTGGAACCATGGGAGTCCATAGTGAGCTTGGTGCCGGGTCGACGTTTTGGTTTACCATTCCCTTTGATTTACAGAGCCAGCCCCCAAAAGGGTATGACCCATCTGGATCTCATCTCAAAGGAGCGCGGGTGCTGATTCTCGATGATAATGAAACCAACCGCCGGATTCTTTTACATCAATTAAAAAATTGGGACCTTTTAGCCGATGAGCTTGCAGACTCCCGGTTAGCCTTCGACACTTTGATGAAGGCCAAGGAAGCCGGCAGTCCCTATGACATTTTGTTGCTGGACATGCAAATGCCTTTCTTGGACGGGCTGGGGGTGGCTAAAGCGATCCAATCCTATCGGGGATTGTCCGAGTTATCCATTTTATTAATGACCTCTGGATCCCCTGGTAGTCAGGAGATGGCTTTTTATAAAGCCTTTGGCATCAGGCAATGCCTGACAAAACCGCTCAAACAATCAGTATTATTTGATGCTCTGTCCTGTATTTTGGAACACTCATTAGCATCCTCCACTGCCGCGTCAACCCCGGTTCCCATGGGCCTTCGGGATTCCTCCGAGAAAAAATCTTTCCGTATTTTGATTGCCGAGGATAATATTACCAACCAGAAAGTCGCACTCCTCCAGCTCGCCAAGCTTGGTTATGAAGCCGATACTGTAGCCAATGGGCTGGAGGTGATCGAGGCACTTTCGCGTATCCCTTACAAAATTATCCTGATGGATTGCCAAATGCCCGAAATGGATGGATACACGGCTTCCTCAGTGATCAGGATGAATGAAAAGGATGATTATCACCCGGTGATTATCGCCATGACTGCCCACGCCATGGAAGGTGACGAGAAAAAATGTTTGGACGCCGGTATGGATGATTATATCTCCAAACCGGTCAATATGGTCAGCCTCAAGACTATACTTGAAAAATGGACAAAAAAAATCGGGTGAAATGGCTGATTCAAAAAATGGCCGGTGGTTGTAGGTAGACACTTCTGAGGGGGGGCGTTTTTTTTAATTAACAAATACGCAAATTGCGCGTATGAAAGGGGGTCTCATGCCAGCAAATACTTTTGGAGAACTTTTTAGAATCACCACTTGGGGCGAATCCCACGGGGGTGGAGTCGGCGTCGTCGTGGACGGCTGCCCGCCAAAGCTTCCCCTTGATGAATCCGATATCCAGGGCGATCTCGACCGCCGCCGCCCAGGACAGAGTAAAATCACTACCCCGCGCAAGGAAGCCGACCAATGCCGCATTCTCTCCGGTGTTTTCCAAGGGAAAACTCTGGGTTCCCCAATATCCATCATGGTCGATAATACCGATGCCCGGCCGGAGGCTTACAGCGAAATGGCCAAGCTTTTCCGCCCATCCCATGCTGATTACACTTACCAGGCTAAATATGGTATCCGTAATTGGGAGGGTGGCGGGCGCTCCAGTGCACGCGAGACCATCGGGCGTGTGGCAGGGGCCGCCGTCGGAAAGAAAGTTTTGGGCAAATTGCACCCTGACCTGGAGGTGGTTTGTTATGTCAAACAAGTTAAAGACATCATCGCGCAAATCGCCCCTGAAAAGGTAAAGTTTTCTGAAGTGGAATCGAATATTGTCCGTTGTCCTGACCAAAAGACCGCCAAGAAAATGATTTCCCTGATCGAAAAGATGAGAGCCCAAGGAGACTCCGTCGGAGGAATTATCGAGTGTGTCGTCCACGGTGTGCCTGTCGGGTTGGGCGAACCCGTTTTTGACCGGCTCGAAGCCGATCTCGCCAAGGCCATGATGAGCTTGCCCGCGAGTAAGGGTTTTGAAATCGGTTCGGGCTTCGATTGTATTCATTACACAGGACGCGAACATAATGACCTCTTCCGCATGCAAGGCGGGAAAGTCCGGACATTAACCAATCGCTCCGGTGGTGTCCAAGGGGGTATCAGCAATGGGGAACCGGTTATCTTCCGCGTGGCCTTCAAACCTGTCGCCACAGTGATGCATCCCCAAAAAACCATTTCTATCTCGAAGAAAAATGCCGAACTCAAAGCCCGCGGCCGCCATGACCCTTGCGTCCTGCCCCGGGCTGTTCCCATGGTCGAGGCCATGACTGTCCTGGTCCTCACTGACCACCTCTTGCGTTACCGCGCAAATTGCGCGGGATTTAACAAGTAAGACTGGTGGGTGGCGTGAAACGCGTAAGGTTTTAGGCTTTGGTCTGATCAGCCAGCCATCTGAGGTAATCCGCGCTGGCTGTTTCGATTTTGAAGGCGCAGATGCAGGGGCATTCGTAGCTGTGCAATTTGCGTACGGCGGCCTCAAGTTTTTTAAAGAGGGTTTTGCGGGTTTTCAGTAGGAGAAGGGTTTCTTTTTCTGTGCAGGGCTTGCCCTTCCAGATGTAGTGGGATTCGATGGCGCCGACGATATTGGCACAGGCGGCGAGTTTGGCTGAGACGGTCGCCTTTGCGATTTTTCGGGCTTCCGGCAGGTTTTTGCAGGGGATGTAAACAGTGACGAATACCATGGCGCGGGATTATTCCAAAAATCCGCCCGGTTTGCGACAGCGAAATCAGCGGGTAACTCGCTCCGGGCCACTTTGTCCGGCGGGGGGGGTGGTTTTTCTTCTTTGGCAAAAAAGATTGATGGAATGGATTTGACGCTGAGATAGCCTCTATTTACAAAAGGGGGATGCGATTTATCACCCTTCTTTTTTTCTTTTCGCTGGCTATGACTGGCCTGGCGTTTTCCCAGAATCAAAATCCATTCTCGACGGATATGTCCCGGTATGAAATGGGACAGCAAACGACCTACCAGATTTACACCGAAAACGACCCGCCCCGTTCCTTTAAAAATTCACAGGGGAAAATTACTGGTTCCGCCGTGGATGTGGTTCAAGAGCTGATGAACCGGCTTAACCGCTTTGAACCCATCCAAATCCGCTCTTGGCAGGATGCTTACACTTTCCTCACACGGGGCCCAAATACCCTACTCTTTTCAGTCGCTAAAACAAAAACGCGTACACCCATGTTCCGGTGGGTCGGCCCGATCGGCACTTCCAAGCTCCAGATGTTCGCATTGGCGAATACCCCCAGTAAAGGTGTCGGTACGGACTGGCTCAAGAGCTGCCGGGTGGCGACGGTGCAAGGATGGTATTCGGAAGGTTACCTGCGTGATAACGGATACGCCAATATCATTACGCTGAAAAATGCTAGCCTGACAGTAAGGGCTTTGCTTGATGGAACAGTGGAATATATTTGCCTGCCGGATCTTTCGGCGGCGGGCGCAGTTATTTCTGATAAATTAGAGATGAGTCAGATCAAAAAAGTGGCTGATTTAGAGGTGACCCCTCTTTATATCGCATTTTCCCCCGATGTGCAACCCGACGTGATCAAAAAATGGCAGGATACCCTTGGCCAAATGGAAAAAGACGGATTCATCGTCAAAAACCAACAAAAATGGATCGATATTTATAAACAGGCCGTCAACGCAAAGTAATTCATTTATGAAACCACCCAAAATCGGTATTATCGGCGGCAGCGGTCTTTACGAAATCGACGGCATCAGCAAATTACGCGAGGTGGCGGTTAAAACCCCTTTCGGAGCCCCTTCAGACAAATTCATCTGTGGTGAGCTCGAAGGCCGCGAGGTGGTATTCCTCGCCCGCCACTGCCGGGGGCATAAACTCCTCCCCGGCGAGATCAACCACCGGGCCAATATCTGGGCGATGAAAAAGCTCGGCGTGGCATGGATCATCAGTGTGAGTGCTTGTGGCTCCCTCCAGGCAAAATATCCACCGTGTTCGATTGTTTTTCCTGACCAGTTTTTCGACCGGACAAAACGTCCGCTGGCCCACACCTTTTTTGGGCGGGGGGTCGTGGCACATGTGAATTTTGCTGAGCCGACCTGCGTGCCTGTCCAAAAGCAACTTGCGCAAATCGCGCGGAAACTCAAAGCCAAGGTGGCTCTCGGGGGAACGTATGTATGTATGGAGGGTCCGCAATTTTCGACCAAGGCCGAGTCGGGTTTTTACCGGAAATGCGGTTTTGACATTATCGGAATGACGAATCTCCCCGAGGCTAAACTCGCCCGTGAAGCGCAAATTGCTTACGTGCCGATGTCTTTTGTGACCGATTTTGATTGTTGGCATCCGGACCATGACCATGTGACAGTGAAAATGATCATCGGTAACTTGCATGCTAATGCCCAACTAGCCAAGGATATCCTCCGAGCTGCTGTGGCAAAGATGCCCCTGAAAGCGGATGATTTTTCCCATAATGCCCTTGAGAGTGCCATCATTACACCGCAAAAACTCTGGCCGAAAAAAACGGCCACGGAATTAAAAGTGATCATGGCCAAATTTTAATTTTCTAAAAAGGTAGGCCCAAAGACTATTTATGGAACGGATCATCATTATTCCTGATATCCACTACCGGTTAACGGTGGTAAATACTATTCTCGAAAGGGAATATGCCAAGGCTGATAAAATCATCTTTCTCGGGGATTATTTTGATACACAAGATCATTCCCATGAATCGGCGGCTGTCACCTCCTTGTGGATAAAGGGGCTTTTGAATGATAAAAAGTGCGTATGCTTGCTGGGTAACCATGACATGCAGTATCTTTTTCCTAAAAATAATCATTTCCGGGTGAAGGGTTTTAATGCCAAGGCGGCCCGCATTATCAGTGAGATTTTCAAACCGACTGACTTGAATAAATTCTCGCTTTATTGGATATATAAAAAGTGGGTGATGAGCCATGCGGGCATCCACCCCGGATTTATTCCAGGAGGGAATATCCCCTTGCGCACACAGCTAGGACTCTTGTCGCGGAATGCATTTCGCGCAGCTCATGAAGGGCATTCCCACAGTTTTTTGGAGGCAGGATATGCCCGCCACGGCAGGGCGGCTTTTGGGGGGGTGACTTGGCTCGATTTTGAAGAGGAGTTTATGCCCATCAGGGGCCTGAATCAAATTGTAGGACATACCCGGGGGTTAAAAGTCAGATTTATCGAAGAAAAAGACTCCCGGAATTATTGTCTGGATGCCCAAGGCCGTTATTATGCTGTCTTAAACGAGAACCGCTTGCAGGTGAAGAAATTTGATTCTGATAAAATCATCAGAAATTCTGATATCAAAAAACTTGTCAGCAAAAAAAGGTTATGAGTTTGAAGGCCCCATCGCAGAATATCCTTATTTACGCAGACAGCGAAAAATCCGCGGACATGCTTTACGCCTGCGGTATTTTTGTTCCTGACCCTTTTATCTATTTCACCAGCAATGGCAGGTCGTTTATGGTCGTGGGTGATTTGGAGATTGACCGTGCGCGGGCTACAGCAAAGGCCGACGAGATTCTCCCACTCGCAAAGATACAGGACAGACTCAAAAGAATAAAAAAAATAAAAAAA
>JAWXBN010000016.1 GCA_034440155.1 Verrucomicrobiota bacterium
CGTACGAAAGGCACGAAGGCCATAAAGTGTTTTGATTTTCCGTGTGTAGGGCGACCGGCTCGGGTTGCCACGGGCCAGAGTTTCTCTGAGTACATCCGGCATTCGGCAAGCAGGGCCGCTCGCCCTACACGTGAAAAAGGGGTTCAGCACAGCATCGCTTCCCCCCCCCTTCGTTGTGCAATTTTCTCCTCGCGACTGGAGGGACAATCTTCCGATTGTCCGGGCCGGGCATTCACGGCGGTCAGAACCATTCCGGCCCCAAACACCTTCGGAGCAATTTGCGCGAAACGAAGGGGAAAGTGGACATTCCCCGTATCCCGAAGGGGTGTATCCTTATGAGAAATATATATATATCTTATTATTAGAAAGACACTTACAGCTCTACACCTAATACGTTCCCATCTCCTTTACAAAACTATTAGCCTGTCCCTTATTTTAGAGGCCGATGGCCCAGTGTCCGACCTGCGGCTGAAGTTTGGCCTTTTCGGATTTCGCCCAGTCTATGGTGTGCCATTGTCAAAAAGCCCTTGCTTTTGAGTCCCCCTTGTATTGCTGCCGGATTTTGTGAAGTGTCCAAAAAAAGATTTGTGATTCTGGTTTGTTTCGAGCATTTTACGTGGGGTATGAGCTTAGTCCCTTTTGAAATCACACTGATCTTGGTTTCCTTTATCGCCAGTGTGATCGGTTCCCTCATCGGTTTGGGCGGTGGGATCATTATTACCCCGGTCCTCGTCTTGTGTTTCGGGGTGGATATCCGTTATGCGATGGGGGCGGCCCTTTGTTCCGTCATCGCGACCTCCTCGGGGGCGGCGGCGGCTTACCTGAGGGATGGCATTTCAAATATGCGCATTGGACTTTTCCTGTGTATTGCCACGACGATCGGAGCGGTTTGCGGGGCGCTTGCTTCCGCGGAGTTAAATCAATCTGTCCTTTCTATTATTTTCGGGGTAGCCCTTTTACTGACGGCTTTCCTCTCGTTAAAAAAGAAAAAGGGTGGTGTTGTCCCCACTGAGGAGTCGAGCCCGGTCGCCATAAAGATCCGTTTGCCCGGTGAAATGCCCGACGGGAAGACGAATGTACCTTACGGGGTGGTCCGGGTATTACCCGGATTTATCGTCATGTGGGTCGCCGGGGTTTTATCAGGGCTTTTGGGTATTGGCTCCGGGGCCTTCAAGGTTTTGGCCATGGACCAGATCATGCGTATTCCCTTCAAGGTGACTACGGCGACGAGTAATTTCATGATCGGGGTCACAGCGGCGGCCAGTGTCGGTATATACCTGCAAAAAGGATATTTTGATCCGGTTCTGGCTACCCCGGTATCGTTGGGTTCATTGGCTGGGGCTTTCCTCGGTGCGAAATTACTGACGATCGCTCCTGTGAAAGTCCTCAGGCTGATTTTCCTCGTGGCGATTTTTGTTATCGCCATCCAAATGATTTTGAAGGGAGCTGGAGTGAATATTGTATGAATAAACTCAATATCATTCTCGCCCGTGTGATGATTTATGGAATAGTGGTTGCGGCCAGTGTCATGGTGGCTGGTTATATCTGGTACCTCTCGATCCATCACACACAGATACCTTCCGACCATATATTTACCGGGGAACCACATTTCCTCAAGAGTCCCGGGGACATGCTCCATCATATCACCAGTCCTGAAGGAATCGGGAGCCGCCGTAGCCTGATGATGGCGGGGGTCTTATTATTACTGATCAGTCCTCTGATCCGGGTCGGGCTCGCCTGGGCCGGTTATCTCATCATGCGCGACTGGCTCTATGCGGTATTCAGTTTTATTGTTTTACTGGTACTGACATTGAGCTTCTTTTTGTAGTCGAGTGCGCTGTCCACCGGCTGGAATTCCCATTGGTGGTCGTGCAGGAAAAGACGGAGATGAGGGGGTCTGAGGGCTACGACCATCCGGTTAGTTTTCCCCCCCCATAAACATGGTTCCCGGATCCAAGCGCGCGCAATGTGATGGGTGCATGGGCGGGGGGGGGATAGTGAGGTTGATCACCAGTTCGATGTCCTTGGTCGCTGAGTAAATTGTCCACGCTCATGGCCTTTGACCCCGTACTCAGCCGCTTTGACTTGGGCCGCCGCCTCGTATAATGTCTGCACAAGCAGTGACCTCAAGAATGTTAAAATGTCTGGGTAGCCGTAAAGTAAGCCTGGCTAATATTGCCGCAACCGATAATGCCGATTTTCATAGGGATATCTGTTTTATTCGATACACGGATGATGGTGAATATTTTTTTAAAGAAAGATTTATTGATGGTTTTGAATTTAGACAACAGGCAAAAAATTAGCGGCCTACCTGCCTGACAAGCTCGTAGAATTTGTCTTCGTAATTCTCGAATAAACCGTAGCGCCGCAATTTGTCGGCCAAGGCCCTGAGTTTATCAGGACTATCGCCGACTTGGGCGATGTCCTCATCGATCTCATCCGCGATACCTTGGGGAATCCCTCCGATCAAGGCGAGTTTGTGGCCCTTTTGCAGGTCAGAAAAATTCGAAGAGGAGGATTGCCTGATAAAATCTGTCGTGAATTTCAGGAGGCAGATCTCCCAAGCGTCATCGGTCCCCTGGATCACCGCACTCAGCGGGTCGTTACGGTTTTCCACTTCGGCTTTTACTTTATTGATTACTTCCGCGAGGGGTTCGTGCAGGATATATTCCTGATTAGTTTCTTTGCGGAAGCGGAACCCGTATTTTAGGAAAGCGAGGTCGTTAAAGTGTGATTTGAGCCAGTCCACATAACCGCGGGCCTCGTCGCCGAAACCTTCCAGCATCATGTTTTCGAAATAAGCGGTGGTGATGAGCTGGGGTTTTTCTGCATGGATGCGCCCCTCGCGAACCGAGATTTCATTCACGGAGTCCATCTTTTCGCTGATAAATGAATAGCGGATGACCGTTTGCCCGAATGTTTCTAGCTTTTTTTTCGGAGCTAGAATGATCTGGGTATTGGCTATGGCGTATTGGATATCCTCTTCTGAAGGCATGATGATCTTTTTCTAAGCCATTCCCGGGTGGGATTCAAGCACCACCGTCACAGGATTACGGACTATTATCTCAAAAGCTGTCCTGATTCCATGGTTTGTCTTGGTTTTTAGGCAGAATATTGATTCGTGAAATAAGGGGCCGAGGGTAAAAGGGCATGGCAAAAGCAGCGATTTTTCTAGTGTAAACACCGCGACGGCTTGACTTGGGGCGGGAAAAACCTTCAAATAGGCACATGTCAGAAATCGTTAAATTTGTTCATAACGGAATGAAAAAAATCACGCCTAATGTGGTTCAACTCCTCGACCGGAAGATTCCCTTGCTCAAAGCTGAGTTTACCCAGCTCGATGCACCGAAATTCCCACACCTCTACAATCAATTGGAGTTTCTGGCTGATGTAATCGAGGATTTTGCCGAGGATGCTGACCATGATTTGCCTTATACCGCCGTCGCGGGTGCGGCATTCGCCATCATTTATGCCCATCGCAGCATGGATATCGTTCCTGATTTTGTCGTGGAGTACGGCCATGCCGATGATTCGTCCGTAGTGCGCGCTGTCTTGATCGAGCACGAAAAAGATTTTGCAGCTTACGCTCAGCGTCACGAGATGAGCTGGGATGAGGTCACGACGGACGCCTGATCATATTACCCTGAGTGACGATCACCTCGCCGTAAATTCCCCCCCCCCTCTACTGCGCAATTTGCGTGGCGAAGCCTGCCGATTCCTTCAGTAAAATCTGACGTAAACGTGATTCTCCTCCGTTGCACCTCTCCCCCAATCAACGGCCTTCCGATTAAAGGGCATGGGCACTGGGAAAGTGCGTGTAAAGTATTTATATATATGACTAGACTGACTAGTTATTGTCAACTAACTCAAGGTGATGAATAATAATTGGCAATTACAAGAGGCGAAAAGCAAGTTTAGTCAGTTGGTAGATCAAGCCTTGTCGCAAGGGGAGCAATTTGTCACACGTCATGGCAAACCGGCCGTCGTCGTGATTTCTGTGGAGAAGTATCGTTCGCTGAATCGTTTCCAGGATTCCTTGGTGGATTTTTTAGCGGATTCCCCCCTCAAAGGGGTGGGGGTGGAGTTTGAGCGGAGTAAGGACACGGGCCGTGAGGTAGAGTTATGAGTTATCTTTTAGATACGTGTGTTTTGTCTGAGTTTACAAAACCAGCCCCTTAGCCACTTTGATTGCATGGATGCAAAAACAGGATGAAGAAACCCTTTTCCTGAGTTGCCTGACTTTAGGTGAACTCGAAAAAGGTGTGGCCAAAATGGCTCATTCAAAACGGAAAACCCTTTTGAGTGGCTGGATCAACCACGACCTACCTGTCCGTTTCCAAGGAAGGATATTGACCATTGACGCAAATATCGCACGGAGATGGGGGCGGGCATGTGCTGAATCCGAAGGTGCGTGGAGAAAACGGCCTGTGATCACCTCTCTGATAGCGATTACTGCTATCGAACACGGACTGACGGTGGTTACCCGGAATGAATCCGATATGAAAGATACCGGGGTAAAAATATTTAATCCTTGGGTTTCAAATTGATTGAATCCCATAAAAAAGCCCCGGCAATTTTTCTTGCGCGGGGCGGGGATAAATCATGCTGAAACAATTTGCTTCAGGAAAATAGGATTAATAACCGGAAGATTTTTTGCAGGATTTCTTGTCTGAACTTGAAGGGCATTGTTTGGTGCTACAATCAGATTTGACTGAGCAATTTTTCTTCTTTGCGGCGCAATTCTTCTTAGCTGAACAACCTTTTTTACCCGCGCAACATTTCTGGGGGGATTTGGAACAGCAGCTCTTGGCTGATTTCGGGCAAGATTGCATTTTGTCTGAGCAGGCGGCTTTTTGTGTAGGGCAAGAGCTCAAGGATGAGCGATTGGAATCTGATTGAGAGTAAAGGGATATACGGTTTCCTTTGCTTGTATTTGTCTGATAGGTTCCAGTGGCATTCACTGCTGCGATATTGAATGCGGCTACGGCGATGATGAGGGCGATGATTTTCTTCATGTTATTTACTTCCTGTTTTTGTTGTTGGTTAAAAAGTTAAATTAATTATTGCACCATTGAACAACCCGTTTTCCCGTTAGTTCTAAGGTTATCCATTAATAAACCGTTCCAGCACTTTTTTTAATGCCAACCGGGCTCGATAAAGGTGGTTTTCCGCTGCTTTAGGTGAACATTCCAGTATTTCCGCAATTTGCACTACGGGCATATCATCGTACTCGAAGAGGATGATGGCCGTTTTTTGCTCATGTGACAGGCTGCGGATGGCTGAGCGAACCGCCGTGGCCCGTTCCTGGGCTAAAAACTCATCCTCCGGCCCGGAATCCGGGTGGGCCAATCGATCAGCCATGGTTAGCCCTTTTTCACCGTCGGAATCTGAGGGGGAGTCGTCCAAGGAAACTTGGGCGTGCCGTGAAACCCAGCGGAGATGGTTTTTGCAGAGGTTTGCGGCAATGGTAAAAAGCCAGGTGGAGAATTTTGAACCCGGTTTATAACGTTCACGGGCCTGATAAACTCGGACAAATGTTTCTTGGGCGAGGTCGAGGGCTTCCTCATGTTGGGATATATACCTGGCCATGAAATGGAGCAATGGCTCTTTCCAGCGGCGCATAATCTCATTGAGGGCAAGGTCGTCCCCGCTGCTGAGCCTTTGCATGAGGATGTCGTCGTCGCCGTTATTAATGTCCGCCATGATCATGAGGAGTACTTTTTTCCTGATTTCGGGACGCGTCGTCGATAGAACGGCTCGGGGACATCATGTATGTGGACATCATCAAGAGATAACGTTTTGATTGTTCGGGACTCATCACGGCCGCTACGGCATAGACGTGTTCGAGCATATTGCGGTGGCACTCGGTCCGGATACGAGCATTTTCATCTAGGGCAGTGGCGAGGTCTGGGGTGAGGACGTCACTACGGTTGATCATTTTTTTCACAAGTTCATTCGACTCGTTGATTTTACCGCAAAGCTCGATACAGACGGGTTGATAGTCGTCATGGAGGGTTTTCACCTTCTCGATTTGTCCGGGGGAAAGTTGGTATTCTTTTTGCAGCCATGCCAGAGTTTTCTGGTCGGTGGAAAGCATATAAGACTGTTTCTTTTTTGTCGCCACGGTGTAGGTCAGCCAATAAGCCCCAGCTCCCACTGCCAGCAACACAACCAAGAGGAGAATGAGTTTTTTCATTGGTTCAAGAAAGCGTCTTTGTGGGTGACGGGATCAATCGAATTTAAATAACTCTGTGCCACACGAGCTTCCTTGCGCTCCGTCCCGATGGAAGCCTGACGGAGTCCTAATGTCGCAGCACTAAAAACAACAAATAATACCACTGTTGCCGCTATTTGAGGGCGGATTAAACGGTTTACGAGGAAATCCAAGGCGCCGCTGAATGTTAAGGCCGGGGATTCCGCACGTGCGGCAATGCGTTGCCAGACTTCACGTTCAAAACCTGTCGGGGCCTCTGCCTTGACGTCCCATGAACGGAGTAACTGATTAAATTTGGGATCTTTATGACGTTCCATATAGGGATACTACACCTCTCATGCGGGATTCACTCTAAAAAAAATCACCATTTAAAATAATTCGCTCCATAGACCAGTGTGGCACCCAAATGCCCGGTCAGACAAACAATGATGACACCTGCAAAAAGGGCGAAAAGATAGAAGGCTCTTAACAAGAATATCTTACGTTTCCCCTGTATCCACCACAGCAGCAGGCAAAAAACGCTTAGGCCCGTGAATGTCAGTCCCATCGTCCGGTGTTTTTCAAGTGTGGCCAAAATCTCAGGGGTGCCGGTCCAGCCAATGGCCAATATCCAACCCAGTGCACTCGCGCAAATCGCACTTAAAGTGGAAAAAAACAGGTTATAACCCGCTATTTGCCGCCATTGTGCACCCGCACTAAACATCGCGATGACCTCCGCTAATGCCGCCAAAATAAAAAGGGCGATCGGGAAATGGACTACGAGAACGTGGAAACGGCCCAGCCAACCGGCGAACTGAAGCCAGAACCCGTGTTCTGCCGCTACAAGTTGTTGCGGTGTAGCCTTTTCCACTCCGGGCTGTTTGATCACTTGTTGATCAGTGACAGTTTTAAACTGAGGCAAATTTCCCAAGTAGGCAGTCGGATTTGCCTTGAATTTCTTTACACAACCACCGCAACACAAAAAAACAGTTTTTCCTTCGTATTGGACCGAGAGGTTTGGTTCCACTTTTTCATCGGGCAGGACAGGGCAATAATCATTTGTCACCACTTGGGCTGAAGTCATCGCTGTCAGAAAAGCAAATTGCGCACAAAATAGGATCACCCTCAGGCGGGTGGGAGAAAAAGTCATATTTTTATTATTTACACCCACCGCAGGTAGGATAGGCGGTGGTGGATTTTTTAGCAGAGGCCTTGATGATTTCGAGTTTCTTAATGACAGCCTGAGGATCTTTATCGACCGCTTTTTTACATTCTTTGCAGCAAAGGAGGATCAAAACATCATTTCCGGACTTGTCCTTGACGACATATTCCACGGTTTCGCCCATGGCCCCGAGCTTTTCATCAGAGACAACACACATGTCTGTGGGATAACTTTTTTTCTGGTCAGCCACAGATTCAGCCTTCAGAAATGGATGGAAGGAGATAAAAAGCGCGATTGAGGCTGTTAATAAAAAGGCAAAAGATTTATTTTTCATAGATCTATTATACACCGCTGCGGGCTTTATTCACTCCGTTTTTTTTAAAATTGTGCGGCTCAAGCTCTTAAAAGTGATCCCAGACGGGGCGGGCGGTTATGGATTCCTGTTAATGATTCCGGGCTTCGTGGGCGGAACGGAGTTCAAAAAGGATGGGACAACCCGACAGAGCAAATTGCTCACGGAAACGGTTGCAGAGGTAGGCATCATACTGGTCGCTGAAAAGGTCGGGGTTATTCACAAAAAGGATGAATGTCGGGATGGTTAGGTCGCGTTCAGAGGCTTTTTGAACGGCATAATAAATTTTCAACCGTTTTGTACCCTTCATCGGTGGCAGGTATTCGGCGATGGCTTTATTCAGGACGCGGTTGAGCTCGCCGGTGGAGATTTTTGTCTTGAGATTGCGTTCGACATTCTGAATGGCATCGGTGAAGGCGGAGATATTGTGACCGGTTTTCGCAGAGATAAAAATGACCTCGGCGTAACGGCAGAAAAAGAGTTCTTTTTTCAAGGCTTCTTCATACTCTTCGCGGAAACTTTTGATCCCCCGACGTAAACTATTCTGCTCGAGAGCGAGATCCCATTTATTTACGACGATAAAAAGGGGTTTGAGGAGTTTTTGGACAAACCCGGCGATTTTTTTATCCTGGTTAAGGACGCCAGTTTCCGCGTCGAGGACGAGCACGGCCAAGTCGGCACGTTCGATCGATTTCTCCGCACGCATGACGCTAAAGACCTCGACGGAGCTGGAGACCTTGCTACGGTGACGGATACCGGCAGTATCAATGAGGACGTAAGGTTTGGTGGTGTCCCCACGCTTGAGATAAAAGGGAAGGTCAACGGAATCGCGGGTCGTGCCGGCGATGGGCGAGACGATGGTGCGTTCATCTTCTAATAGTTTATTGACGAGCGATGATTTGCCGACATTGGGTTTTCCGACAATCGCCATCTTAGTAGGGCGAGTGACTTTTTCTTCCTCATAATCACGTTTTCGCCCGACCTTTTCTGCGATGGTGTCGGCCAGTGTCAGGATGCCGATCCCGTGGACTGCGGAAGTGTGGAAGACATCTTCAAACCCGAGGCGGGAGAACTCCGCAGCGTCAAATTGTTGTTTGCCATTGTCGAGTTTATTAACGATGAGGAATACGGGTTTCTTCGAGCGGCGCAATTTGGTTGCGACCTCTTTATCGACCGGGTGGAGTCCGGTTTTGGCATCCACGGCAAAAAGGATCAGGTCAGCGGATTCGATCGCCACCTCGACTTCGGTATTAACCACATGGCGCAGGGGATCGTCTGTTTCGACACCGATACCGCCGGTATCCATCAGGTCAAAAACGAAGTCATGGTGCAAGACTTCGGCCAGGATCCGGTCACGTGTCGTCCCGGGCATATCATGGACAATGGCGATTTGCCGGTGGGCCAGTTTATTAAAAAGGGCCGACTTGCCGACATTCGGACGACCGACGATTGCAACCAATTGTTTTTGTACATTACTCATTGAACGGGTGATATTGGTGCAAATTGTTCATCCCGTCGAGGGGGAATTCCATCGAGTGCCCCTTTCGCCGTCAAAGAATGGTTGATTCCGTCCCTAATACTCTTTTTGGTGGTGTCACCTGAGATGAATTTTTACCTGAATAAAACCCTTACGCCTGTCTCTTCATGGGATGAGATAAAATCCATCCTCTGCGCCCACCATGCCACCGGCGTGCGCTACCGGCTAGAGGATGAGGAAACGGGGTTATGCCTACAGGCCGTTTGTCTCCTGCACTCGCAGACTCAAAGCCTTTACAGCCTGAGTTATCTCAAAACCGGGACCTCTAACGAATATTTCACATCACCGGTGGATGCCGACCCTGACCTCGACTGGGTCATAAAGTATTTCGAGTCGTTTTACCGGAAGGATGATCAATGGCTGGGCTTTTCGGCATGGTCGGAAACCGCTGATACCCGGAGCTTGGTTTACCTGTTTGTGATTGTGGCCGTGATCGGGGCACTGATTCTTGTCGGGAAATACTTCGTGGCCTAGGGCAAATTGCTCTTGAATTTTTCTGTTCCGGGCGGTTCTCTTTGTACTCATCTATGGCTGACTTTACACTTGCGATTAAAACGCTTTCGAAATTCACCCTCGGCGACATGATCGCTGAGTACCAGATCATTAATGAATGGAAACGTGTGGGCCTGCGGTTGTACCCGAAATCAAAGGCTAAAGCCGTGGTCAAACAACGGGCTCATATTAATGACATGCCGGAAATCCAATCCATTATCCGTGCAAATTTTCTCTCCTATATCCCAGCGAATCTCCCCGAGTGTCTGGTGCAAATAGCATGTGCGGGTGAGGGGCACCAGGCCGAGACTCTCCGTGGGGCCGACTCGACAGGAGCATTAAAATTCACCTCCCAAGCCGTCGAGAAAAAGGGGAATGCGACCACGATAAAAACTTTCCTCCAACATGAGAATGGGCTCAGCGTCGTCCACCACCTTGTTTACATCAAAGGCGAAAAGTATTTCCGCAGCTTCTCCTCAGTGACTAATGGCACTCAGGAAACCAAACGCGTCGAACTCCTTTCGAGCTTTTCGCTGACCGGGATCAGTCCCTTTGTCAAAGATGACCAACCGGGCCGGCTCAATGTCCACCGCCTACGCTCCAGCTGGAGTGCCGAAGGCCGCCATCTGGATCAGCCTGTCGAGGAACTTAACCTAGAGCGTTCTTGGCTGAATTTCTTTTACCGCATCGAACGTTTCGGACAGGTCGGCTCACGCGCACTGGAGGCTTGGTATCCCTTTGTCGGGGTGGAGGACAAAAAAGAAAATGTTTTCTGGGGCGCGCATATTGCGTGGAGTGGCTCCTGGCAAATGGAGATATCTCGAAAAGACGACGCGATCAATCTCATGGGCGGCCTGGCGGATCGCGATTTCGGGCATTGGTTTAAGGATCTCTCGCCGAAGCAATCGCTGACCTCGCCCGAAGCGATCTTGACGGTTTGTGAGGGTTCCTTCGACGATGTGACCCAGCGTCTGACCAGCGCAGCGATTGGGGCCGTGGAGAAGCAACCCAAAATCGAGCGAGAAATGCCAATGCTTTTCAATGAATGGTGCACGACCTGGGGCAAGCCCACGCACGATCGCCTCGCACAGCTCGCCCACACGCTCAAGGAGACGGGTGTGAAGTTCCTGGTGATCGATGCCGGATGGTTTGCGAAAAAAGCGACGGATAACTGGGGCGACAATGGTGACTGGATTCCTAATAGCGAGCGTTTTCCACAGGGACTGCGCGCCACCTGTCAGGCCATTGCCGCCGAGGGTCTTATTCCAGGCATTTGGTTCGAGTTCGAGAATGTGAGTGCCGGTGCAGACGCCTACGGAAAGGTCGAGCACATGCTCAGCCGTGATGGGCATCTACTGATGCCGGGAAAGCGTTTTTGGGACTTTCGTGATCCGTGGGTGATTGATTACCTCTCGGAGCGTGTCATTGGGCTGCTGCGGGATTGTGGCTTTGGCTATATGAAAATCGACTATAATGGCTCGGTAGGAATCGGCGTCGATGGAGCCGAGTCACTGGGCGAGGGTCTGCGCCAGCACATCCAGGGCGTCCATGAGTTTATCCGCAAAGTGCGCCGCGAGCTCCCCCATCTGGTCATCGAGAACTGCGCTTCGGGCGGCACTCGCCTAGACCCGCTGATGATGGAGCTCTGCGCGCAGGGCTCTTTCTCCGACGCTCACGAATCGATCGAGATCCCGATTATCGCAGCAAATATGCACTGGATGATCCAACCCAGACAGAGTCAGGTCTGGGCAGTGCTCCAAAAAGGAGACTCCCTCCACCGTCTGACCTACTCCCTGGCGGCCACATGCCTGGGGCGACTGTGCCTATCGGGAGATTACGACTTGCTGAGTGCGGAGCAGAAAGATGTCGTGATAGCAGGATGCGCTTTTTATAAAAAAGTCTCCCCCATTATCCGTGACGGCTGGTCACAGCGCCAAGGCTCAGGAGTCACCAGTTGGCGCCATCCGCGGGGTTGGCAAGCCGTGGTTCGCACCAGTACCAATGGTAAAAAACTCCTCGTCGTCGCTCATACCTTTGGTAAACCCGGCAAAAAACCCTTGCAAATCGCCCTGCCTAAAGGCAAATGGAAAATCAAGGGTGCCTACGATTCCCTCACTAAATCAAAGCCCACGGTCAAAGCAGGCAAGTTGCTCATCCCCGTCGAAGGCGAATTCCGCGGGTTTGTGTATGAGCTGGGGCGCGAGTAGTCGGGGAGATCTTTGCTCTCAACCCTAATCAGAGCAGAATAGATCTTTTGAAGCAGTGGTTCCGGTTTTTAGGCAGCAAAAAAATCGATTTACTTTACTTGCATTTTTTACATAGTTACCGAGCTGGACAATTTTAAAGGTTCCTCCCCGGTGACAAGAGCCTATGGGGCTCTCTGATGTGAAAGCTTCGGTAGCCGGGCCGGGGAGGTCATTTTTCTTTATTAGCTTTGGGATGATCATAGTAAGTCTGAGTATTTGGTGCAAACATATCAAATTCATTTTTAATTGCGGATTTGATCAGTTCGCATGAACGATTATCGTCATTTTCCCAATCCCTAAAAGTGGCCCAAGTGAAAATAGTCTGCAATTTGAAGGTCAAGATTTGATTTTGAATCGTGATGCAGAATGCGATAGGAAACGCCGTCGGGTAGCATATTCGTCAAAGTCTGTTTTACTGCTTTTTCTACAGCGCTCCTTTTCTTGCTTATAGGAATTCTATCCGTAAAAATAATAACTTCTTGAAATTCCTTTAGATCATTTCTGTCCAGTATAAATCTCAACTGATATCAGAGCATTTTTGGATAAAATTTTTCAGGAGACTAGAGTGTGGAAAAGGTTTTAGCCTTTTCAAGAATAAGGGGATGAAAATCAGCGCCCGTAATGTTCTCTTGAATAATTTTAAAAACTCCGTCACGAACATTTTGCTTGTCTTCTGAAGCATGAAAATATTCAATATCTATCCCATTTTCAATTAAATCGTATTGGAATTGCGATAAATTCTGATATGCCTGAAAAGGCCGCTCTTTTACGATTGCGCCGAATATAAAATACCTGGTTCCTCTTGACGAAAAATCAAAGTTACCAGCTTCATCCAAGAAAATGTAGAGAAAACGAGGCTTACTGATAATCGATTATTTATACCAAATTTTCTTCTTCCTCTGTTTTTTGGTTTGTCGGTCGTGAGATTCAGAGGAAAGATGAGGAATTCAACGCGTTCGCTCGTGAAATTTTTCGGATGGTAGAGGCGGCTAACGGTTTTGGCGGAGCAGCATGGTCATTCACGAGGTCGGGTATCATTGGGAGGGGATCGTGAAGATCGGCGAGGGCAGAGCGTTGTTTGATTTCATTCCAGCTCAGGGGCATAAAAGCACAGAATAATCGCAGATATCAAAATTGTCCAAACTTTATGACTGTGGATTCTTTTTAAAAATCTGTGTTCATCCGTGTAATCTGTGGATCGGATTTTTTTTAAGTTTTGTCAGTCTGGCTGAGGTATTCATTGATGTCTTTGATGCCGACGCGGAGGTAAACGACTAGGGACCAGAAGATGAAAATGGCAACGGCCCAGACGCCGTAGGAGAAGGGGAACCAATCAACATTGAGCAGGGCATAACTAATCAGGGCCATGAGCAGGGCGGTGGAGACTTTGCCACTCCAGTGGGGCTGGACAGTGACTTTTTTGCCGAGGTGATTCACACTGACGATCCAGATTAAAAGGAGAATGTCCCGGGTGAAATACAAGACGATGAACCAAATCGGGAAGTGTGACATGGCCCGGCCATCGGGGATACTCAGGACGATGAGCCCCGCAAATTGCAGGCCTTTATCCGCGATGGGATCGAGGATTTTGCCCAACACACTGACTTGGTGGAATTTCCTGGCGAGATAACCGTCCACAAAATCGCTTAATGCAGCGGTCACAAATATAATAAAGGCACTGAGGAGCAAGAGGTGCTGGCCCGCTTTCTCGTAGGGGCTAAATTTGTATTCAAGCACCAAGAGGACAAAAACCGGAATGAGTAAGATCCGGAAAATCGTGATGTAATTGGGCAATGTCATCTGGCTGTTAGATTACCATGAAGGGCACCGAGGTCACGAAGGAAGTTTAGTAGTGATATCGGCACTGGAGAAAAAAGATGGCGTCTTTCCGGGTCTCATAAACTAATCTGTCCACTTGGTTGATCCGACGAGCCAATACACTACCGCCGAGGTATTTGAGAGGTTCCGGCTTGCCTAACCCCTCGAAAGGAGTTTTGGAAATCTCCGTCACCAGTTTCAGGATTTTTAATGCTGTTTTCCGGTCGGTGGAAACCCGGAATTCCAAATCATCGAGAAAATCCCGGTCAAAAATCGTTTCATCGATTAAATCCGAGAGATGATCCCGTGCTTCGGTATAACTGCATGCCTTTGTCATCATGTCAGCAATCTGACTGGAAACCTGTCAGAAATCAAAGGAGACAATATGAATTACACCGGCGCATTTTTTAATCGGGTGATGACCTTGTTTTTGCCGAGGACTTCGAGCATGTGGTAAAGGCTCGGGCCGACGGATTTGCCGGAGGTAGCCACGCGGGCCGGGTGGATATATTCACCGGTTTTGATGCCGTTGGCCTTGGCGAGTTCCTTGAGGGTGGATTCGAGTTTATCCACTGTCCATTCCTCGAGTGCCTCGTAAGCTGCCGTAATTTGCTCCAGGCGGAGCTTGGCATCGGGTTTTTTGAAGGTTTTCTCAGTGGCTTCTGGGTCGAAGGTGATTTCGTCGCTAAAGAAATAGGAGGTCCATGCCGGCAGGTCGCCGAAGAGTTTGACCTTTTCTTTGACGATTTCGAGGACTTTACCGATGTAAACTTTGTCGGTGGAGTCATTGACGAGTCCGGCTTTGATCAGGAAGGGCACGCTCAGCTCGACGAAACGTTCCATAGTCATGGTCTCAAGCAAATAACGCCCGTTGATCCAGTGGAGTTTCTCAGGGCTGAAACGAGCATTATGCCGGACGATTTGCGGCAGATCGAAAAGCCCGATGACTTCCTCGATCGACAGGATTTCGCGGTCGTCTTTGGGAGACCAGCCCAGTAGGCAGAGGTAATTGCGCAGGGCTTCCGGGGCGTAACCGTCATCGATATAAGTCTGCATGGAGGCCCAGCGGGCGAATTCCGGGCGTTCATCACGCTTGCTCATTTTGCTCCCGTCGGAATTCAGGATAATCGGCATGTGCGCGTATTGAGGGGGTAGCTCCTCGAGTGCTTCAAAAAGGGCAAGGTGCTTCGGTGTATTAGAAAGGTGCTCCTCCCCGCGGATGACATGGGTGATTTTCATGGCGGCATCGTCCACGACATTGACCAGATGGAAAACGGGTGAACCGTCCGAACGCTGGATGACCAGGTCGCTTTCGGTCGTGTAGTCGAACTCCACATCCCCGATGATCAAGTCTTTGACCACGATTTTTTTGCGCGGGATTTTGAATTTGATGGCGCCTTCATGCTCATAAGCCAGACCTTTGTCCATGAGTTTTTGGATGGCCGCTTTGTAGAGGGGGGTTCGTTGGCTTTGGTAATAAGGGTCGTATGGCCCGCCGATTTCGGGGCCTTCGTCCCAGTCCATGCCGAGCCAGCGGAAACCATTCAGGATGATTTCGACAGCTTCTTGGGTATTACGCGCGGCATCGGTGTCTTCGATACGGAGGATGAATTTCCCCCCGGTATGGCGGGCGTAAAGCCAATTAAATAAGGCGCTGCGGGCTCCTCCGATATGGAGTAATCCTGTCGGACTCGGTGCAAAACGGACTCTTGTGGTCATGATTTTTACTCTTTCAGAAATTTGTGGAAGAGAGCTTTCTACCGATAATCATCCGTTTACGCAAGAGTCTCATAATGACAATCAGAGAAAAGCAAACGCGCAATTTGTGTACGGTCGGATACTTTAAAAAAAAGAGGGAAGGTGTCATAAGGATCATTCATCGAGGCGAGATTATAGTTTTATAAGTCTTCCGCTTACCCTCAGAGACGAATGGAAAGCAAGGAGCAAAATGATGATGGATGATGAAGGGACTCAGTTCCTGAAAAATGGCGGGCCTCAGGAAATACGGTGGTCTGAAATCAAAACGAGACATCAATAGAGCGCGAGCATTAACCGAGATTTGCTGATTTGCCATTTTCGGGGGAAAAGTTCTTTCCAAAATCTCTTCTTTGCGGATGAATAGGGGATTCCATGAATACCTATAAACGCGTCGCCCGATATTTCACCCCATACTCCGCACAAATTGTTTTTGCGCTCTTTGTGGTTATTGCAGGAATAGGGGTGAGCCTACTCAAGCCTTGGCCTCTCAAGTATGTGATTGATACGATATTGCCGCAATTTGCTCAGAACCCTGACAACGGCAAATTGCAGCAACTCACCATCATGGTGTGCGGCATCCTTGTCTTGGTCTTTCTCGTCAGCGGCGTGCTGAATTTTATCAGTAACTACCTGCTCGTCAAAATCGGGTTAGGCGCCCTGGCGAAAATCCGCACCGAGTTATACTCCTGTTTGCAGGGACTCCCCTTAAAATTCCACGATGCACGGCGTAGCGGGGACTCGACTTTCCGTGTGGCTTACGACAGTCAAGCGATCCAATCGATCTTTAACAAGGGGTTCACCGGTGTCTTCCAATCCGTGGTCACGCTCATGGGCACATTTGTGGTGATGTGGAATATGAATATCAAGCTCACCTTGCTGTCGGTGTGCATACTCCCGCTAGTCGTCGGAGTCATTTACTTTTTCGCCCACCGCATCCGTAATGAGTCCACGGACGTGCAAAAACAGGAGAGTGACGTTTTCTCCACCGCGAGTGAAGGTCTCGGCAATATCCGCGTGACTCATGCTTTCGGGCGAGAGGACCACGAGGTCGAGGCATTCCAGAAACAAGCCATGGAAAGCCTCTCGGCGAATCTGAAACTCACTTTTACTAATGTCACCAGTGCTCTCGTCATCAGCACACTCATGGCGGCTGGCACCTCTGTGATGATTTATTTTGGTACCCTCGAGGTCGTAGCGGGTAACATCACCTTGGGCGATCTGACGGTCTTCCTCGCCTACCTTTCCATGCTCTATCAACCGCTGGAGGCTCTCAGCTACACGGCTTGGGCGCTCGAAGGTGCCGCGGCCGGGGCTCAAAGGTGTTTTGAAATCCTCGATGCCGATGATGAAACAAAGGATTCCCCTCACGCACGCAATTTACCTGCGGTCAAAGGGCAGATTGAATTCCGCAATGTCCGGTTCGCTTACGAGACCGGCAAGGAAATCCTCAAAGGGCTTTCCGCGCAAGTCGCTCCCGGGCAAACAGTGGCTTTTGTCGGGGGGACCGGTGCGGGCAAATCCACGCTGATGGCGTTGGTGCCGAGGTTTTATGACCCCACATCGGGGGATGTCTTGGTCGATGGGATCAATTTGCGCGATGTCACCAAAAGAAGTTTGCGCGACCAGATCAGCATGGTTTTGCAGGATACGGTTTTGCTGAATGCCACGATCCGCGAGAATATCGCCTATGGGAAATTAGGCGCATCGGAAGAAGAGATCGTTTCTGCGGCGAAATCCTCCCAAGCCCATGATTTTATCCTGTCCCAACCGAAAGGTTATGACACACCCGTGGGTGAACGTGGTGTCCGCCTGAGTGTGGGGCAGCGCCAGCGCATCGGCATCGCGCGGGCGTTCCTGAAAAATTCACCCATCCTCCTTTTAGATGAACCCACCAGTGCCTTGGATCCTGAGACGGAGAAGGAAATCATGTCGGCCATTGATAAACTCATGGAAGGCCGGACAACTCTGATTATTACCCACCGGATATCGACCATTCACCGTTCGGATTTGATCTTTGTCCTGGCGGAAGGTCAACTCACCGAGTACGGGACAGGCGAGGAACTTTTGAAGAGAGACGGTCTTTATAAGAAACTTTTTGATTCCCAGCATGTTACAAATAAAACCCTGGAGACCTAATCCATGCCGACAAATATAATGCCCGATCGCCGGGTCGAATACGATTGGTGGACAAAACCTATTCCCGATAATGTGATCTGGGGGGATGATTTTTATATCGAGAGTGCTCAGGTATTCCGGATGTTTAAAGGCAAGCTCGACCCAGCCGTGTGCATCGGGCGCGGGGTATCCGTTTACGCGGGATGTTCTTTCTCCGTGGGTGAAAAAGGTTTTGTCGAGGTCGGAGATTATACCCTTCTGAATGGGGCGCTTCTCATGGCGGAGGAGAAAATCTCAATCGGTCACCATTGCTTGATCTCGTGGAATGTGGGTATTGCCGATAGTGATTTCCACCCGATTGACCCCGCCCAGAGGATATTAGATGCGGAAGCGATTAATCCCTATAGCCTCAACCGCCAACGACCCCCTATCGGCACCAAATCTGTCACGATCGGGAATAATGTCTGGATAGGAATGAATGCCATCATCCTCAAAGGCGTCACCGTGGGGGATAACTCCATTATAGCCGCAGGGGCCGTTGTCACACATGATATTCCTGAAAATGTCGTATATGCCGGTAACCCCGGTAAAATCGTCAAAGAACTGCCTATCAACAAGTAACCAGAAAATTGCTGTAAATAAAAATTGCCATAGAGGAAATAATAGTTTAGCTATAAGACGTTACGTTTAATAATCTTAAATAACTTATGAAGCATTTTTCAAAAATAACTGCCCTAATTGCGCTACTTGCAGTTATTTCCTTCGCGCAAATTGCTTTTGCCCAAGATCCCTCAGATGAATATCTGAATTTCTATGTAACACTCCAAAATGCCGAGAAATTTGAAAAGGAAGCTGATCACCAAGCGGCATTAGCGCGTTATCAAACTGCCTACGAGATTGTCACTAAAATCAAAGAGCAAAATCCTGAATGGAAAAAGGATATTATTGATTTCCGCATCCAATATGTCACCGATGCTGTAGAAAGAATGAAGGCCAAAGTCGGTCCTGCAGCCTCAGCTGTGGAAATGAAGCCGCCTCCAGTTAATATCCCGGCCGCGGGGGATGGACAGGCTGCACCACCTGAGGTTCAAACAACCGAAAGTGCTCCAGCAGAACCTTCTACTCCTGATCCCTCTAAACCTGTATCCGTTACCATTCCCCCGGTCGAATCCGGATCGTCTAGTGAGGAAGTCTCCGATTTAAAAAAGAGGATCAGCACTTTGGAAACTGAACTGGCCCAGACGAAAAAACAACTGGAGCAAGAAAGTGCTGACAAGGCCGTTCTTCAATCAAAGCTTGAAGAGACTGAACGAGCCTTGGCCCAGGCGCGCAGCCAGGATTTCGACAAACGGATTGCTGAGTTACTCCAGGAAAATTCCGAACTCAAAAACCGCTTGGCCGTCGCTGAAGACCAGATCAAATCGATGCAAGCTAAGTCGGATACATCGTCTGCCGATACACTCCGCACGGAATTAGCCAAGGTAAAGGAACAACTGGAATTCGCCCAAAAAGAAAATGACGCTTTCAAAAAGACCACCGAAGACCTCAAAAAACAACTCGAGTCCTCACAGACCGCTTTGAACCAAGCCGCCGTTAGTTTAGGCACTACCCAGCTCCAGAGAGAAAACGGCATGCTCAAAATGATCGTGGATCGTCAGCTTAAAGACCAATCCCGCCGTGAAGCCGCTAAAAAACTCGTTGAAGAGGAAATTCAAAAACTCCAAGTCCAATCGGCTGTCTTGACAGAGCAAATATCTCTGATCACTTCTCCCTATGACCCGCTGACTACAGAAGAGCTTGCCTTTTTTAAGGCCCCCGAGGTGACGACAAATACTACCGACCCATCCGCCCCGCCTGCAGCAAACGCCTCTACGAATGTGCTGGAAACATCCAGTGCATCAATCAGCGCTCCCTTAGATAAACTCAATGATGCGGCCACGACGACACAACGCCCGAAGGTTCCTGCGGCCTTGATTCCCCTGACAGAGCAGGCACGTGTGCTTTTTGATAAGGGTGATTTCAACGGAGCGCTCGTCAAATATAATGAAATACTCGAGAAGGCCCCGGACAATCTTTACGCTTTGTCTAACGGCGGCGTGGTGCTTTATCAGATGGGTAAATTACCAGAGGCCGAGGCGATGCTGAAAAAAGCGGTGACGGTCGCGCCAAATGACGCGTTCTCTCACTCGATTTTGGGCATTGTCTATTACCAACAGGGGAAGTATGACGATGCGATTAATTCACTGACGCGCGCCATCACGATCGACCCGAAAAATGCCCAGGCCCATAATTATCTAGGAATCGCCTGTAGTCAAAAAGGGTGGCAGGAAAATGCTGAAAAAGCCATGCGCCGCGCCATTGAGCTCGATCAGAATTACGCAGATGCCCACTTTAACCTCGCAGTGGTTTACGCCACTCAGAAGCCGCCTTCAAAAGCCTTGGCCCGGAAACATTACCAGCAAGCCATCACGCTGGGGATGCCCAAAGATCCCGAGCTTGAAAAAATGATCCAGTAGGTGAGTCGTTGGGGCAGGGGGGGGGAAGTGGGTCTTACTTGCGGCGGTTATTTTTCGGTACTTGCCGGGTCTGGGATTTCTTCAAAACAGAGTTTGGAGACACAATCTTCAAAGCTTTCGTAACCTTTAACAATTTTAATCTCCACTCGCAGGAAATAAACCGGGATATTCCTTTTTTCAATAAGGGGGAAACGAACGGCATCTTTTTCGGTGGTGATTACCGCATCAGCTTCGCGCCTTAAACTGTTGATCATCGTGTTTTGGATTTCCTTCACGGTAAAACGGTGGTGGTCAGCATAGGCCCGGGAGTAAACAAGATCAGCCCCAAGATTCCTTAAACCTTCCTCGAATGATTCCGGTTTGGCGATTCCGGAGATCGCCCCGACTTTGAGGCCTTTGAGGAATTCCAAGGGCTTTTTCTCTTTTGTGTAAATGTCGATCAGGTGGAGGGGTTCGTGATTACACTCGATGATTTCGGCGTGGGGATTAAGCGCTTCGAGTTCCGCACGCAGGGCTTTGGAGTTATTCCCGTCGGATTTTGTGATGAAAATATGTGTGGCCCGGATGATATTCTCCGGAGGCTCGCGTAATGTGCCTCGAGGTAAAAGAAAATTATTTCCCCAAGGTGCCTGCCGGTCGACGAGGACAATATCGAAATGTTTCCGGTTTTTGCGTTGTTTCCAAGGTTTGAGGCGGAGGTATTGGAATCCATCATCAAGGACTAGTGTATTAGCCCCAAATTTTTCCACTGCATAACGGGCCGCTTTTACCCGGTCCTTGTCCACAATGACCAAGACGTTCTGGAGGTTAGTGGCGAGCATGAAGGGTTCATCCCCTGCATGCTCACTATCTAAAAGTATTTTATGACCATCTGAGACGACCCTCGGGGGGACTTCATCTGTGCGCATGAGCAGTTTGTCGATCATTCTGTCCTTGAAGGGGCGGGGTGTGCTCTTGTAACCCCGGCTCAGGATGGCCACTTTCCTTCCTTTGGCAGTCAGGGCCCGGGCGAATTTCTCCACAACAGGTGTTTTTCCGGTTCCCCCCACTGTCAGGTTCCCGACACTGATGACTTGCACAGCCATGGAGTGGTCATGGAACATGCGTTCATGGTAGAGATAGAGTCGTAACCGGACAATTTGCGCGTACAACCGGGACAGCACTAGCAGGAATGAACGGAAAAAAGCTGCCCGTTTGCCGTAGCGCTTTTCCAAAATCACATCGAGCGCAAATTGCTCGAGTTCATCCATTTGTTCGCGAAAACTCATATCCAGCTCTATCTATAACCGTGAAGCCACTGAAGATCACGAAGTTTTTTTTTAGTTCATGGACGTTTACATTTAATACTCCAGCGCAAAACAGGGGGGTTACTTTCGTATGGTTTTGATTTTCTCCCTTTCATTTTCTGGGGGGAGTGTCGAGGTGAGGCATTGGTATAATGAGAATCGGGACTTTACCCGGTTTATCGTCCCGAGTCTCACCGCGAATATCCTGACCATCGGCACCTTGATCGTGACGTCCCTCTCCGTCTCCCGAGAAAAGGAACAGGGGACATTTTGACCGGCTGCTCGTCTCACCTATGACTCCGCTAGATGATTATGATCGGGAAGGCTTTTGTCGGGATTTACCTCCCCGATCGATCATATGCCCCTCGGGCTTCAATATGTGACATGGTTTAATCCCGTCCGCCATTTTATGGAGATTTCGCGCGGTATCTTTCTAAAGGATATCGATATTCTATCGGTCGGTGAGAGTCTTTTTCCTCTCGTCGTTATCGCCATGATTACTTTCGGCGCATCCGTTTGGATGTTCCGGCGGAAAACCAGTTTATCATGAGCGACCGGCGCAATTTGCCTAAGATTTGAAATAAGAAACCCAACGGGCAAATAGCTTTTGGGCTAGATAAAAATGGCGGACAGGGTGAGATTCGAACTCACGGTACGGGTTAACGTACACACGCTTTCCAAGCGGGCGCAATAGACCACTCTGCCACCTGTCCTCCAGGGAAGAGGACAAAGTAAAACAAACTTTTTGCGGTTTGCCAATGCAAGAATTCATCCCAGCCGAAAATTCTTCTACAAATGTAACAATTTGCGCACCAGAGCAAAAATCGTGTCGACAAAAAAAATGTTTCTGCCAAAAAAGAAACCAACATGGGACTAGTAAAGAATTTCGTTCTCGACACTTCTGTTCTAATTCACGAGCCACGCAGTATCTTTAATTTTGAAGAGCATAATGTCTTCATACCGGGGGATATTCTCGAGGATTTAGACAGTCTAAAAACCGAACAAACTGACCGTGGGGTGCGCGCCCGTGATGTCATCCGCAGGCTTGACCAGGTCTTCAAAGACCCTGAGATAATGAGTAAAGGGGCAAAAACCCCGAGTGGCGGACGGATATTTGTGGCGACCCGTGAGGAAACCGCTCAAAACCGTGATGCCCTCGAAAAGATGCGCCGGCAATTCCCCGATTTTACAAAAATCGATAACCGGATTATCGCCACGGCCTTGATTATCCAGAGTTTGCAAGCCCCGCCGACCATTCTGGTCACCAAAGACATTAATATGTCCCTGAAAGCCCGTGCATTGGGACTACAGACAAATGACTACCTTAATGACAAGGTAGATGATCCCGGCATCTACCAATCACAAATGTCGGTGATCGAAGTTTCAGGCCATGAGATGCAACGTTTTGCCAGTTCCACCTACCTCGATATCGACGCGAAACGCATCGAGACTGCAGGACTCAATGAATATGTGCTCCTGAGATCCTCGGAAGACAAAACCATGCCGGCGAAATGCTGCAGCCTGAACGGGCATACCACCTTGCGCAAATTAAACTGTCCCGCTGCAATCAATATCCCCGGGGGCATTTCCTTAAAACCCCTGAATCTCGGGCAACAATGTTTTCTCGATGCACTGTTCGATCCAGATATTTCGCTGATCACCGGCTACGGCAAAGCCGGAACGGGCAAAACTCTTGTCGCAGTCGCCGCGGGCCTTTCGCAGGTTTACCGCCGTTCTTATCAGAAACTCATCGTGACGCGTTCAGTCGTCCCGATGGGTAATGGTGAAACCCTGGGATTCCTCCCCGGTGACCTGAATGAAAAGATGCGGCCTTGGCTCCAACCGATTTATGATGCGATTGAATTCATCATGTCCCCGCCGCCGAATCTTGACGGACGGAAAAAAACGGTGAAGAAAAAACCTGAATTCCAGATGGCCGCTGCGGGCAAGCCGGGGCAGCCTATGAAACCTCATGAAAAATTAATCGAGCAAGGGATCATTGAAATCGAAGCCCTGTATCATATCCGCGGGAGATCGATCCCAAATGCCTTTTTTATCGTGGATGAAGCCCAGCAACTTTCCCCATTGGAGGCTAAAACCATCGTGACGCGCATGAGCAAGGGTTCAAAGCTGGTCCTGCTAGGGGACCCGACACAGATTGATAATCCTTACGTGGATGCGATGTCGAATGGGCTGGTTTACACCCGCAATAAACTCAAAGGCCAAGCCGTCGCCGCCCATATCCAACTGGCCAAGGGCGAACGCAGTATCCTCGCCGACCTCGGCGCAGAGTTGATGTAGTCATATTGATATTCAGTTTTTATCGTTTACAGGGACGTATCCGGTTTGGCCTGGATTTGATTTCCCCCGGGCCGAGTCGATTTATGTCTCGTTTCAGGTTCAATATCACGGACTTTCAGCCGGAGGTCATTTATTTTCCTAAGAGGAACCGCAGGGCTGATTCGAGGGTGGGGTGGTGGAATTCATAACCGGCGGTGAGCAATTTGCGCGGGACAGCCCGTGTGCTGGCCAGCAGGAGGGAATCAAACATTTCCCCCGCGGCGAGTTTTCCGGCAAAAGCGGGAACCGGTAAAAGGGTGGGGCGCCGGAGCAATTTGCCCAGGGTATGAGTGAATTCCGTGTTTGTGACGGGTCCAGGAGAGGTGAGATTCACAGGCCCCACGATGGCATCATTCATCATCACGTAATGAAAAGCCCTGATGACATCTTCGACAGATACCCAGCTCATCCACTGTGTCCCGTTGCCGATGCGCCCGCCCAAGCCTAGGTTAAAAGGTAAAAGCAATTTGCTTAAAGCTCCCCCGCGTGGACTCAAGACCACGCCCAAACGCATGGAGACGACACGGATCCCTGCGTCACGCGCAATTTGCGCGGACTCTTCCCATTCACGAGCCACATCGGGGAGGAATCCCTGGCCGGCAGGGCTGTCTTCATCGAGGATTTCTTCCCCTCGGTTCCCGTAAAATCCAATGGCTGAAGCACAGATCAGAGTTTTTGGTTTGGTAGTACAGTGTGCCAGCGTCTGTGCGAGGAAACGGGTGGAGTCCACTCGTGAATCCCGGATTTTGCGCATTTTCTCGGGGGTCCATCTCGCGGCAATATTTTCTCCAGCTAGGTGGATGACGGTATCGAATCCTTCCAAGTCACCGGGAGTGATTTTACCTTCCGCGGGACTCCAGTTGATTTGATGTTTGTCCTGACGATGGCGTGGGGACTGTAATGGATGGCGCGTGAGCTCCCAGACATCATGGCCACCGGTGGAAAGGAATGCTTGCAGGGAACTGCCCACTAATCCGCTGGCCCCACTAATGAGGATCTTTTGCCGGGCCTGACCTGAATACCGAGAATGGGTTTGTAAATCAGATAAAGTAATCTGGTGACGGTAATGGAACATCCTCTCGAGGTCGCTGCGGATCATGTCTCCGGCCACCACCCGTCCGAGCCATCCTAAGGGTAATTGGTATCCAATAAAATCGGTCATCCGGCTTTTAGCGGGGGATATGGGCTCGAAGCGGTGGGTATGTGCCCAAGATTTGAAGGGGCCGGTGACTTGGATATCCTGAAAACGGACATTCCTAAAATAATTTTGATGCATCGCCACCCAGTGGAATTTAAAGGGACCTTTCTTGATCATGATTTTGACTTCGGCACCATCCTGAATGCCTCCATATTGCTCAATGACCCGGGCATCCACCCATGGTGGTGTCAGGCGTTCGAATGCACCGGGACGTTCGTGCCAGGCAAAAGATTCCTCGACAGGAACGGGGAGTTCGAGTGATTTTTCCAGAACAAGTAGCCCCATAGATATGCTCCAAAGATGCTCTTGATTACACCATCGTGCAAGAGAAGGTTTGAGGATGAATGATCTTGTGTAAATCTGCTCGAATTCATCCGGGTAATGGTTATGCTTTTTCTAATGAAAATTTTATTTGCGACGGCCGGATTGATTCTGTGGACATTATTTCCAGTCATGGCGGGTAATGGTCCCCTCGGGGATCAAGAGGAGACCTATATACAGCAGGCGAGACTCCTCGCCCGACGGGGGGATTATGAAATAGCATTAAAGGCATTCAATAAAATCTATGACCTGAACCCGAAGAATACCCTCGCTCGCGTCGAGGCCAAAAGGTTGCAACTGCTCAAGGAAAAGAACCCCGATTCTTTTTACCTGACTGAAAAACTCAAAAAAATCAACCTACCTGAGTTTAAAATAAATGAGGCGCAGTACAGTGCCGCATTAAAGTATCTCAAGGAGACACTCGCCACAGTACAGACGGGCAAAGAAAACCCCGTCGAGATAAATATGATTATTACTGAAATCTCACCGGAACCACCCCTGATCACTTATAGCTTGGAAAATGTCTCCTGGTGGGATGCCTTTTGCTTGGTTCTCCAGGCGGGCTTGCTGGATTGCGAATTGAGTGATAAGACCTTTACTATCAAAAAATCGGAGTGAGCCCTTTGTGTTTTATCTAGCCTGGAATATCCTGCATATGGAGCAAATTGCTTCCGAACTCGACAAACAATTCTTGGTTTTTGTCCCGAAAATCATTATTGGTCTCGTCATTCTCATCACGGTTTTGATCACGGTAAAAGTCGGCGATTCTCTTTTTAAGAAATTCATCCTGAAAATCGACAGCCGCCGGGCCCATGTTTTTAATCTCATCCGCCAGACATGCAAAGCCGCCATTCTTATCCTCGGCGTGATCACTATTCTGGCCACCCTCGGGGTGAATGTCTCTGCTGTGGTCGCCAGCCTCGGACTGACTGGTTTTGCCCTTGGCTTCGCCCTGCGCGATGCCCTGAGCAATTTGCTCGCGGGAGCCATGATCCTGCTTTACCGCCCGTTCACTCTCGGTGACCGGATCGTTGTCACGAGCTTTGAAGGAATCGTCACGGATATCGACTTGCGTTATACGACCCTCTCCCTGGATGAGAAAATATTTCTCATCCCAAACTCCGTTCTTTTTACAAATCCCATCACGGTTGTCCGACGTGCTGATCACAAAAAGTGAAAAAACCCCCACAGGCAATTTACCCTTGCGGGTCATTCTAGACTTTCGCCCGATGAGTGATTCCCATAATAAAGCCAAGCTCACCATCGGTTACATCGAGCCCCAAGGATATCGGTGTCTCCTTAGAGACAATCGACAAATCCGAATAGATCAAGAGTTACTGCAAGGCTGTGGAATTATTTTTTTCACTGGGTAGGCCTATGAAAAAATCCGGAGGAATCGATATTTGATAGTAATGCAAAACGGCACCATTATGGTGTTACGAATATTACCCTCAAAGAAATCTGGGAGGAACTTCATCAATGACTCAGGCAAAGGGCGAATATGCAGGGGCGCAGCCTGAATGAGGAAGTCCTCTCCATACTGGAAACAGCCGTCAATCCCGTTCGCAAAAACCCACGGGACATCCTGCGCCAGATCCGTGAGAGGAGAGATCGGATGCCCCATATCGTTCATGAGATAGAGCTCCCGGAAATCATCTCCGGGGGGCGCGCATGATTGTCGTGGATACGAATGTCATCACCTATCTGGTTCTGAAGGGGGATTACTCACAAGAATGCGGAAATCTCTACGTCCGCAATGCGGAGTGGGCGGCCCCGAGCCTCTGGGGCGACATATGAACGCCAAGGGCTCGTCGAACGTAAAAATGCTCTCGGGGTCATTCGTCGACGCGGAAACTGTAATCGAAGCACTCGAATATGAGGTGAAGCCGGAGATCATTCTCGCTGTCGTGCTCGGACACGGTGCGATTCTTGATCATTGCCGGGAGCAGAGGCCTGCTTATGGGCTCCGACCCGCAGGATAAACACATTCCACTGTGGAAATTTTCCCCTTTGACAAATTCTATTTTTAATATACCGTTCAAATGAACGGTATAAAAAGAGTATGATGACCAAACGACAACAGGAGATATATGATTACATCCAGGATTACCAGGTGGAGAACGGGTTCGTCCCGTCGCAGCGCGAGATACAACGTCACTTCGGATTCGCGAGCCAGACGACTGTGGCAGACCATCTTTGCCTCATGGAGAAAAAAGGATTTATCGACCGTCAAAGTGGATGCGCGCGGGCAATTACACTTGCCGCTGAAGTAATTAAGTCCACGGCTCAAAGGCTGGCTGAAATCCCGGTTTATGGCACGATCCCCGCAGGACTACCGACGGATAACCGGCAGGAGAACGAGGGATTTATCCAGATCGACCTGCTGGGATTCAAGCTCCCGCTCAACCACCGCTGTTACGGGTTAAAGGTACGCGGGGACTCCATGGTCGGAGCCCATATTTGTGACGGTGACATTGTCATCATGGATGTCCGACAGGCGCGCCCCCAAGACATTGTCGCCGCACTGATAGACGGGGAGACTACCCTTAAACGGCTGGTGACAGAAAAAGGACGTTCCTTCCTGAAAGCTGAAAATCCTCGTTACAAGAGCCTGATTCCTGCTGAGGAGCTTGTTATTCAAGGTGTGATGGTCGGCCTTGTCCGTTGGCCGGGGATTTTAGGGGGGAAATGAACGTGTTGCCTCAAAAGTAAATGACACCGAAGGGGGGTAGAATTAGACATGACACCCTTGGTTGTCCAGAGGCATACCACAAGATGCTGAGGAGCGCA
>JAWXBN010000017.1 GCA_034440155.1 Verrucomicrobiota bacterium
CTGTCCCCACAGGGCACTCGCAGACACCTGTGATAAAAATCTCACACAAAGGGAGCAATTTGCACCACGAAGGATGCAGAATTAGGATGGTCAAACTGATTATGTAGGGACAAAAGGCGTGAGTATTTCCCTCAGTTCATCCGACACCTGGTGCATCTTTGTCAAAAAGGCACTGTCTTTACCCACGTCCCCCTGTTCATAGGCAAAGGCCTAACCAATAAAAAAGCCTCCGTTTATCGGAGGCTTTTTTGGTAGTAAAATTTATCTTCAGGGTTATTTAAAGAAATAAGAAACACCCATCATTCCGCCGATACCATTAATCCCATGGTTATTTGAGGTGGTGTCCGCATTGGACATGTGATTGTAGTTTCCGGTGAGTTGGACAGACCATTTCTCATTAAGAAAACAACGCAACCCGACATAAGGGCTCCAAGTGAAGTTAAAGGTGGAACCGATATAGGCGGGCTTCAAGGCAGGATCCAAAAAGGCGAAGCCTGCATTCACACCGACAATCGGCACCCAACGGGAGTTTGGCTGCACAAAGTTATACTGGAGTCCTAACATTAATCCTGGGGCGATATAATCACCGGGACCATTTGAAAAACCGCCTCCATTCAAACCAAAGAAGAACTCCGTATTACCACGAAGGATGGAAGGACCTGTCGGGCTGTAAAGCATGAGTCCCATAAGGGCATTAGCCGTAAAATAGTTCAAGGCTGCTGGCTGGAAATAGCGTTGGTCAAATTGATGAAAACCACCCCATTCGAGTTTAGCTTCCCAATTCATTGAATCAAAATTTGAATCATAAGAAGCAACAGGTTTAACATCCGTCACTAAGGATTTCGACATATCCGTGCCAGCTGACACGTTTGCCACTGTCAAAATAACACCACAAAGCGCGGTGATAATACTTTTTGCCCTAATATTCATAATTTTCCCCGTTGGTTCAGTTTCGTCGAGATACTTAGTCAAGAAAGATCATATGACAAGAATATACTCAGAAAAACCTAAAAAATCATTTTTTTCACTTGATTTAGCATTAAAACTCCTCTTGTGTTGTGGGCTCTTGCCGCTTTAAACGGTCAACATGTGTTGAACGGGCGCGCAAAACAAAAACTTAACTGAAAATTCTCTCAACTCTCCTAACGTCAAGTTCGTTTAGATCAAAAGCCCGTCTTTTGAATTCCATATTTGAAACACAGTTGGTGGTGAAAAGAAATTTTTTAAGTTAGTTCTAGAAGAAAAGGTTACTCCCATGAAAGGCATGGAAGAATTACTCAGGGCCTCTGTAAAGAATTTCACAGAAGGCAGCATCATTACAGGCAGGATTCTCGAAATCCGCGGCCGCGAAGTCCTCGTCGATATCGGATATAAATCCGAAGGAATCATTCCCACCGACGAATTCGACGAACCCACCGAAATCAAAATCGGCGACGAAATCGAAGTGCTCCTCGAGCAACTCGAAGACAATGACGGCATGGTCGTCCTCTCCCGCGAAAAAGCCCTCCAGAAACTCAACTGGGACAAGATCACGAATGCTTCCACTGAAGGTGGCATCATCATGGGCAAAGTCAAAAGCGTTGTTAAAGGCGGACTCATGGTTAATGTGGGCGTGGAAGCTTTCCTTCCCGGTTCACAAATCGATATCGTGCCCCCGAAAAATCTTAATGATTATGTCGGCAAGACTTTTGAATTCAAGATCGTCAAGATCAATGAAGAACGCAAAAATATCGTCATTTCCCGCCGTGAATTAATCGAGGCTGAACGTGCTGAAAAACGCGCCAAATTCCTCGAAAGCATGACAGTGGGCAGCAAAGTCAAAGGCAAGGTCAAGAATATCACTGATTTCGGTGTATTCCTCGACCTCGACGGCATCGATGGACTCCTCCATATTACCGATATGAGCTGGGGCCGTATCAATCATCCTTCTGAAATGGTCAAAAATGGCGACGAAATCGAAGTCACCATCCTCGACATCGACCATGAGAAACAACGTGTCTCCCTCGGCCTCAAACAAGGTCAATCCAATCCTTGGGATAAAGTCGAAGAAAAATATCCTGTCGCCACGCAAGTCTCCGGTAAAGTCGTCAGCATCGCTCCTTATGGCGCTTTTGTGGAACTCGAACCTGGTATCGAAGGCATGATCCACGTGTCCGAACTGTCCTGGACAAAACGTGTGGCCCGCGCTTCCGATGTCCTGACTGTCGGCCAAGAAGTCAAAGCAGTCGTTCTCGGTATGAACAAGGAAGAACAAAAAGTCTCCTTGGGCATCCGCCAACTCGAGTCAAATCCATGGGATGCCATCGAGCAGAAGTATCCATCCGGCACCCAAGTCAAAGGAAAGATCCGCAATATGACCAGTTATGGTGCGTTTGTGGAACTCGACAGTGACATGGACGGTATGATCCACGTTTCAGATATGAGCTGGACCCGCAAGATTAATCACCCGAGCGAATTGCTCAAAAAAGGTGATGATGTCGATGCTGTTGTCCTCGAGATCGACCGCGAAAACCAACGTATCTCCCTGGGGATTAAACAACTCAGCGAAGATCCTTGGAAACATATCGAGCAACTCTACAAAATCGGTGATGTCGTCGCCGGTAAAGTCACCAAGATCGCTTCATTCGGTGCCTTTGTGGAGCTTAAAGATGGTATCGACGGTCTCGTCCATATCTCCCAGATCAGCGAAGACCGCGTCGAGAAGGTCAAAGACATTCTCAAAGTCGGGGACGATGTCTCTGCCCGCGTAATCAAAGTCGATAAGGAAGACCGCCGTATCGGGTTATCTATCAAGGCCGCTAACTATTCTGAAGAACAACTCCAGAAGGAACGCGAAGCCCTCGAAAGCATCAAACCCGGAGACGATCTCGCCTCCCTCGAACATGCCTTCGACCAAGCCGAGGAATTCCGTCCCGGCGAAAACAAGAAGTAATCAACCCTTCTTAATTATTAAATTCTCCAAAACCCGTCCCGATCACATCGGGGCGGGTTTTTGCTTTTGTTGAACAAACAGTCTGAAAAATAAGAAAATCCCAAATACCACACTTGCCCGCGTGACGGAATCCGTTACAGTCAAAGGTTCCATGACTGAACCAAAGATTACTCCTGAAATCATTTCCAAACACGGGATCACTCCTGATGAATATGAACGCATCAAAGGGATCCTCGGACGCGAACCTAACTTCACCGAGCTAGGCATTTTCTCGGTCATGTGGAGTGAACACTGTTCCTATAAAAACTCGAAACCCGAGCTTAAGAAATTCCCCACCAGCGCACCCCACATCCTGGTCAAGGCTGGTGAAGAAAATGCTGGGGTCGTCGATATCGGTGACGGCTGGGCCATTGCCTTCAAAATCGAATCCCATAACCACCCCAGCGCAGTCGAGCCATTCCAAGGTGCCGCCACAGGTGTCGGTGGGATCATTCGCGATATTTTCACCATGGGCGCCCGTCCCGTGTGTAACTTAAATTCCCTGCGTTTCGGCGCGATCGAAGGCGACAGTGCCACAGCCAAAAATAACCGCCGCCTCTTTGCTGGTGTCGTCGCCGGTATCGCCCATTACGGGAATTGTATCGGTATTCCCACCATCGGTGGCGAGGTCTATTTTGATGAATCCTACGAAGGTAACCCTCTCGTAAACGCTTTTTGTCTCGGGGTGCTCCGCCATGAGCAAATCGCCAAGGGTGCAGCCAAAGGCGTCGGCAATCCCGTCTTTTATGTGGGAAGTGAAACAGGCCGTGACGGTCTGGCCGGTGCGGCATTCGCCTCACGGGAGCTCACTGAAGAATCTAAGGAAGACCGCCCTGCGGTGCAAGTCGGTGACCCTTTCAAAGAAAAACTCCTGCTTGAAGCTTGCCTCGAGCTCCTCGCGGTACCCGATGCCGTCGCAGGCATCCAGGACATGGGCGCAGCGGGACTAACCTGCTCGACCTGCGAAACAGCCAGCCGTGGCGGCACAGGTGTCGAAATCGACCTAGCCAAGGTTCCTCAACGCGAACCCGGTATGACCCCTTACGAAACCATGCTCTCCGAGTCACAGGAACGTATGTTGATCATCGTGAATAAAGGTCATGAACACGTTGTAAAAAGCATTTTCGAAAAATGGGACCTGCCCTATGCGGAAATCGGGGTCGTCACCAATGACGGCATGATGCGCGTCAAAAACCACGGGGTACTCGTCGCGGAAATCCCCGCCCGCCAACTCGCTGAAGACGCCCCCATCTATCACCGCGAAGCCAAGGAACCCGCTTATCTGGCCAAAACCCGTTCCTTCGACCCGCTACAGATTCCTGAACCGTCCAATTACGAGGAAATCCTGTGTAAACTGCTCTCCAGCCCGACCATCGCGAGTAAGAACTGGGTTTACCGTCAATACGACCACATGGTCCGTGACGGTACGATTGTTCCTCCCGGCTCGGATGCGGCGGTCTTCCGCATCAATGAAGCCGATAAGATCATAGCCTTGGCTACTGATTGTAACTCGACCTACGTTTACCTCGACCCGTATGAAGGTGGAAAAACCGCTGTGGCAGAGTGCTGCCGTAATCTCGTTTGCTCGGGGGCGCAACCCCTCGCCTCGACCGATAATCTGAATTTTGGCAATCCCCATAAACCGGAGAATTTCTGGCAACTCCAAAAGGCCGTCGAAGGCCTTGCTGAAGCCTGCATTTTCTTTAACACCCCGGTGACCGGCGGTAATGTCAGCCTCTATAATGAATCCCCCACAGGAGCCATCGACCCGACCCCGACCATGTCGATCGTCGGATTAATCGATAACCCCGACCACATCACGACCCAATATTTCAAAAACGATGGCGACCTCATTTTCCTCGTGGGCGAACTCGGCCATGAGCTCGGCGGCACACACTACCTCAAACGTATTCACAATGCCAAAGCCGGTCATCCCCCACGCCTGGACTTTAAAAAGGAAAAGGGAGTCCAAGATGTCGTCTTGTCCCTGATCCGGGCTGGAGCAGTAAATGCCGCCCATGATTGTTCCGAAGGCGGCCTACTCGTGGCCTTGGCAGAAATGGGCATTTCAAACGGTGAAAATTTACTCGGCGCAAAAATCGCTCTCGACGACCACTCGGGACGTATTGACGTACTTTTCTTTAATGAATCCCAGAGTCGGATCATCGTCACATGTAAAGCTTCCGACGAAAGCAAATTGCGCGGGATCGTCGAAAAAGCCAATGTCCCCTTGCGTAAACTCGGAGAAGTCGGCGGCGACAAACTAGAAGTCTCCACCCACGGCAAACTATTTGTCTGGGATACGGAAAAACTGCGCGGAGCCTGGTACAACGCCATCAATCAACTGATGGCATAATACAGTTCTGACGAAATAAAGTGATTCAATCTTATTTCTGAAGTGTGCGCCTGATCTCGGCGATAACCGCATCTGTGATTTCCGGGAGCTTACCGTCGGGGCGGGCACCAGCGGCGGCGGGATGGCCTCCCCCGCCAAATTTTCCGGCAATGGTATTCACATTGATGATTTTAGAATCTTTGGAACGCAGGCTGATACGGATTTTACCTTCAGGTTCTTCTTCGAAAAGGGCAGCAACAATGACACTTTCCACCGAGCGGATCGAGTCGATGAAATTTTCGTTATCCTCGGGTTTCGCCCCTGTATCGGCATACATTTTTTCCGTGATCTGAATGTAACCGATCTTTCCGTCATCGATAAATTCCACCGTATTAAAAACCTCTTTAAAGAGTAATAACCGGCGGAGGGGAAAGCTCTCATAAATCTGGCGGTTGATTTCGCCGACATTAATCCCCTTTTCTATCAAATCAGCCGCCACACGCATGGTTTTCGGTGTGGTATTTGAATACTGGAATGAGCCCGTATCGGTGGAAATCGCCGCATAAAGAGAAGTAGCGATTTCCTTGGTGACTATCCACCCCGCTGTCATCAGTAATTCATAAGCAATTTGCCCCGAGGCCGGTGAGGACGTGTCGATATAGTTAATATCGCCAAATTTCGTATTACTCTCGTGATGATCGATATTGATACAGAAAGGCTCAGGCGACTGCTTGGGTTCTTTCCTGAAATTCTTGATAAAATGCCGAGCTTTACCCAGACGCTCAAAGCTCGCACAATCAATCGAGACCACACAATCAAAGGCCGTTTCGATAATGCCCTCCAAGGAAATGATCTTATCCACATGCGGCAGGTAAAAGAATTTATCCGGTATCGTGTCAGAGCTCCAATAAGTAACCTTTTTGCCCAAGGCCTCCAAGGCAAGTCCCACTCCTAATTGTGAACCTAATGCATCCGCATCTGGACGCATGTGGGTCATCACCAGAAAATTATCGCGGCTCGCGAGTTCCTGTGTAACTTGCTCAAGGCTTGGTTTCATATTCAGCGTCCTCGTCCTCGCCTTGTTCCTCATCCGGAATCATATGATCGGCTTTTAAATCATCCAAGATTTGGACAACACGCACACCGCGTTCAGCGGTGGAATCGAGGATAAACTGCAAAATCGGGGTGTACTTTAGGATAACCTCACGGCTCATCAGCTTCTGGAGATTATTGCGATTTTTATTAAGCACTTTCAAAGCTTCGTGTTCAGCCTGGGGTTGTGTCCCGATCACACTGAAATAAATACGGGCATTATGCAGGTCCGGCGCGACATCAACATCGGTAAGGGTAATCAAACCTAGGTCAAAATTCACCTCTTTGCGGATGAGATCACTCAAGGAACGTTTAACTAACTCATTAATTCTGACCATTCTATTTTTCATAGGAAGGATTCCTTTCTATCAATCTCAAGTGGCATCCCGGTTTCACACTTCTCACCGGGACACCAAGGGAAAGTAACTATAGCTTTTGGGCGACCTTTTCAAGGATGAAGCATTCGATCACGTCGCCTTCCTCATAATCATTATAACCTTCCAAACGGATTCCGCACTCTAAACCGGCACGTACATCCGTCACATCGTCCTGGAATCTGCGCAAGGTATTAACGGCCCCGATGTATATCTGTAATTTACGGCGGAGAATACGGGCTTTTCCTGACCGGCTAATCCGTCCATCGGTAACCACCGTACCGGCCACTTTTCCGCCCTTGCTCATTTCAAATACCTGCTTGATCTGGGCGTGTCCAATGACTGCCTCCCTGATTTCAGGGTCGAGCTTGCCGACGAGGGCATCTTCGACCTCTTGCATTAATTCATAAATAATATTATGCAAACGGATTTCGATCTTCTCAGCTTTAGCTTTTTCAGCCGCACGTGTCTCGACTTTGACATTGAACCCAAAAATAATCGCCTCGGAGGCATTAGCCAAGATCACGTCCGTCTCGGTAATCGGTCCCACAGCATTATGCAGCAAATTGACCGTGATCTTTTCACTCTTGGCCTTTTTAAGCTGAGTTTCGATCGCTTCAGAAGAGCCCATGGCATCACATTTCAAGATGACATTGAGGGTCTTCTTTTGACCGGCAGCAATAGCTTCCATCAATGACTCCATCGATGTCGCCCGTGTGGTATTCTGGAGTTTACCCATCCGGAGATCATCAGCCTGTGTCTCTGCGAGCTGGCGGGCATCCTTCTCCGGCATGATTTCAAACTTCGCCCCGGCATCAGGCACCCCGTTGAGTCCGACGACTTTCACGGCAAAAGAGGGGCTGGCATTTTTGACATTCTTACCACCGTAATCTATCAAAGCTTTAATCTTGCCCCAGTGAGGTCCGATACGCATGGTATCCCCGACTTTGAGTAAACCTTCTTTAACAAGGACGGTCGCAGTAGCTCCACGGCCTTGCTCCACTTGGGACTCGATCACATTTCCCGTGGCAACACCTTCATCCCGGGAACGTAACTCTAACATCTCAGACTCCAAAAGAATACGTCCGATCAAATCTGTGATACCGATATTTTTTGTCGCGGATACTTTTACGACTCCGACATCACCGCCGAGCTCCTCATCCACAAGTCCTAACTCCATGAGTTGGCCTTGGACCTTGCTGATATTGGCCGAGGCAAGATCGACTTTATTCAAGGCGACAATGATTTTAACACCCGCGGCTTTTGCATGGCTGAAAGCCTCCTTGGTCTGGGGCATCGGACCATCATCGGCAGCTACGACCAAGACAACAATATCCGTAACATTAGCCCCACGGGCACGCATAGCCGAGAAGGCTTCGTGGCCGGGAGTATCCAAGAAAGTGATGTATTGATCCTCTTTTCTCTCGTTTTTAACGGTAATCGTATAAGCACCGATGTGCTGGGTAATCCCACCAGCTTCCCCGGCAGCAACACGGGCTTTGCGGACGCAATCCAAAAGGGAGGTCTTGCCATGATCGACATGGCCCATGAATGTCACCACAGGCGGACGGTGCGGGAGTTCTGCACGTTCCACAGGGACAGGAATTTTCTTATCCTCCACCTTCTGTTTTTCGGCTTCAATAATATGCTCTTTATGGGCGACTTTGGCACGGCGGTCGCGGCCAAATTCAAAATGGTGTTTGGTACAAACGGTTTTCGCTTGTTCTTCAGTAATCGTCCCGTTGATATTCGCGAAGACATTGATCTCCATGAGATCACCGATAAGCTGGAAGGGCTTGAGACTCATCATTTGAGCCAATTCACGAACAATAATCGGGCCTTTAATATGGATATATTTACCATCCACTCCACTCTCGGCATCGTCAACGACGGGTGCCTCCACTACAGGAGATTCAGTGGCTGGACCAGCAGGGGTAGCTTCTGCTATTTTGAGTGATTCGGCTTCAATGACCTTATCATTTTCAATCTGGATCTTTTCATTCTCGCGGCGTTCGGAAGGTGAAGAGATTAAATCCAGAATCACCGGCTTTTTCTTGGGGGCTTGTGCCTCGGCTGATGTATCAGACTTAGGAGTATCTTCCCCGGTTTTTGGTTTATGGGAAGAAGAGGGCATTCTCCTCGTGGTCAGACCTGTTTTTTTAGAAGCCGCTTCGGGTTTTGACGCAGTCGTACGTGGAGACTTTGGTTTTTCGGCCTCGGTCTTCTTTGTTGTTTTAGTTCCTTTGACTTCTTTAACAGGCATGATGATCTCGATTCTTTAATTCCTTATTTCTTGGATATTTCGATGGCTTTTTCGCGGATTTGTTTGGCTTTCTCCGCGGTCAGGTCAGCCGCTTCCATTAAATCATTTTCTTCCGTATCGGCAATCATGTCGATCCCGTGGAATCCAGCCTTTATCAAACGGCCTGCACTCTCTGCATCAATCGACAGCGCTTGGGCGATTTCAGCGGTCGCTTGGGCGACGCGTTTGCCAAACTCATCCGTAGTAGAGGTGTCTTTTTCGATATCCACTTGCCAACCAGTGATCTTTGAGGTCAAGCGGGCATTAACACCGCGTTTACCGATAGCCACCGAAAGCTGGTCTTCATCGACTTTGACTAATACCCTTTTATTTTTCTCATCGATTTCAATCGTCTTGAGTTTGGCGGGTTTAAGCGCTTCAGGAATGAATTCCCGAATATTAGGATACCAGCGGATAATATCCACCTTTTCATTATTCAGTTCACGGCAAATATTTTTCACCCGGGCTCCACGGACCCCGATACAGGCCCCGACCGGATCGATCTTATCGTCGCTCGAGTGTACGGCCACTTTCGTGCGGAATCCGGCTTCACGAACGATTGATTTAATCTGGATCGTGCCATCATTGATTTCAGAAACTTCGAGCTCGAATAAACGGCGGACAAACTCCGGATGACTCCTGGACAGAATAATCTGCGTATCACGGTGGGCTTGTTGATCCACCCGTAATACCAGCCCTCGGATACGGTCCCCGACACTGTAATCTTCCGTAGGAACCCGTTCATTCGAAGGCATAATGGCCTCAAATTTACCGAGATCCAAGATAACATCCATCCGTTCAAAACGGCGCACTGTCCCGGTAATCAAATCACCTTCACGGTCTTTAAATTCTTCAAAAATCTTCTCGCGTTCGATCCCGCGTAAACGCGCCATCATCGCCTGTTTAGCTGTCTGGCTGGCAATACGGCCAAATCCCGCAGGAGTGACCTCAAGATCAATTTCATCCCCTAATTTTACCTCAGGATTTGTCTTGAGTGCCTCTGTCAAGGAAACTTCCCCATTTTGGTTTGTTACCTTTTCGACTACAACGAGTTGCGCAATAGCACGGATGGCTCCAGTCTTGCGGTCAATATCGATACGCAAATTCCGAGCAGGTCCCACGCTCTTTTTCGACGCTGAAAGTAACGCGTTTTGAATCGCTTCAATCAATACTTCGCGATTAATTCCGCGTTCTCTTTCCAAATAATCTAGTCCGGCTATTAATTCTGCATTCATGATATATATAGTCCCTTAAAAACAAAAAAGTGGGTTCACACTGAATCCCACCTCTCGACGAACAAAATAGCATATAGAAACCAGCGAAAACCGTCAAGGCTTACTTCAAACAATAGTCAATATATTATTCAAAATTCTCCCCCTATCATTTTCCTACTGATTGACGGCAACCACCCAATTGGTTATATCTTTGCGCATGCCTAGTTTTGATATTGTCTCCAAAGTGGAAATGCATGAGGTGGAAAATGCCCTTGCCCAAGCCAAAAAAGAAATTATTACCCGTTTTGACCTCAAAGATGCCGCCCCGGAGGTCATCCTTGATAAGGAAACCATTAAACTCAAGGCCAAAGATGAGTTCAAAGTCAAAATCCTGCGCGAGATCATGATTGGTAAACTCGCCAAACGTAATGTCAGCCTCAAAAACCTCGAACAAAAACCCGTCGAGAATTCCCTTTCCCACAGTACCGCCGACATCCTGATCAAACAAGGGATCGATCACGATAAATTCAAAGCCATTACCCAAGACATCCGCGACTTAAAACTCAAAACTACGGCTAAATACCAGGATCAACAGATCCGCGTCGAAGGCAAAAGCCGTGATGACCTCCAAGCCGTCATGGCCATGTGTCGGGCCAAAGACTTCGGCTGCGCCCTCGGGTTTGTCAATTTCAGGGATTAAACAATCCTGATAGAATAATCGCATTATCCGCTGAGCACAGGGATGAATTCTTTTGATAGTGAATACAAGAGGGACAAATGGTGGGCGTAATAAAATTTCCCCCTGCGAAAAAAATGTCCTGTGCAAATTGCTCTGGGGAGTGTTAGGGTATATCAATAACTTTTCTTTTACTATGACCAATGTCATTGCCCTGACTCAATTTATCATTATCTGTATCGGCACATTTGCTGTAATGGTACTCCAGAAAGCCGCTTCTGCTGATGTCCTTTCACGGCAAAACCCTGAGTATTTATCCCCTTTTCTTGCCCGATATGGTTTTTTTATGGTCTTAATCCCCATTGTCTGGACGATGTATGCGATATTATCCGACAAGGTAGGGAAAAATATATTTTCGTTAAAATTTGCCCAAGGCGTGGGGATTGTCATGATGATCCTGCTTTTCCTTGTTTATTTCTATACGATCTTTTTCCTTTTTTGATCCCACTGTGCACGAAGGTATTTGACTGTGCTGTCTTCTGAATTCGTTCCGATGACCTCTTTGGCAAAATGTTTGACCTCCTCAGGGGCATTACCCATCGCGGCACTGTGCCCGGCCATGCGGAACATCGGTATATCATTAGTCTCATCCCCGACCACAGTGACATGAGCCATGTCGAGCCCGACCATCTTGCATAAAGTCTCCAGCCCATGCCCTTTGGTCGCAAAATAATCATGGATCTCGATCCACCACCAGCCCGGCCCGTAAGGGTCTTCATACATGTGGGCGCGCAAACTCTCGGAGTGATTTGCCTCCACCCACCGCAAAATGCGTTCAACCGCCTGTTTCGGGCCTATCGTCGTAATACAAACAGGCTGGATGAACTCCCCCACCGTCAGCCGAGGTACCGCGCGTAAACGTGGATCACCCTTCGCCTGCCGGGCCTTGAGCCAAACAGCAATCCGCTCATTTGAAGGAGGAGCATGGAACATCAGGTCCTCTGTCCCGTCGTAACAAAAGAAAAAAGGCGAGATCCCCTCTGAGAGTGACTTTTCGATGACTTGCCCGGTAATTTCCCTGTCCATCGCCTGGACACACAAATGTTTGCCCGTATGGAAATCAGTGATATAGGAACCATTTTTCTCGACCACGGGGAATTCAAAGGGGATCCCCTTGATGACGTCATACATTTCGATTAATCCCCGGCCACTCGCGACGGTAAAAGGCATCCCTTCCCCGAGCAATTTGCCTAGTTCATCACGGCTGTAATCGGTTAATTGTGCTTGAGGATTGATCAATGTCCCGTCGATATCCGACACAAACAGGAAGTCATGCTTTAATTCACACGGGAAACTCATATATCCGCGCGATAAAAGGCCAAATGCCCAAGGAGGGCAATGGAAAAATTCATCTCTGATGACGAATCCCTCACCCCGGCACGGTTTCGAGACTGGATACCCTCCTGAAGGCATGGGCCGTGGATGATCCCCAGAAAACGCCAAAGCCCACGCCCTGTCAATCGCCACTCAGAGGTGTAAAGACTGTTTCCCTTGCCCGGCCAATACATCACTCATCGATTACAACGGCCAGATACAGATGGGATAAAAGCCGGATAATCTATGCCCGTTTTAAGCATGACAAAAAGGGTGCCGTCATCCGAGGATCACGAAAGAGTCTTTTCCTTTCTCTTTAACCACAACATCCACCCCACGGCAATCAGAAGACCTGTTAATCCTCCGATATAACCGGCATTATGAATATAGGCCACACACACAAAGGCCGGGATATCCGTGACCCCGAGGATCGTACACATACTCGACCAGTTCGAATAATCACTGGTATGATGCTTCCTGAGGAAATACCCAACAGTCCCGAAAACAAAGGCCATCGCGATAATCATCAGGAATCCTGCCAGACACCGCCGGTACACATCAGACACGGGCCAAAGAGGAACTTTGATGCGGGCCAAAAACCAGCCCGAGAAAAAACCGACCCACCAAGTCGCCAGAAAACCAATCTCCCGCACATAGACCCTCACGGGCAAACCAAAATCAGCATAATTGAATTGTTCGAATTTTCAACCGCGTAAAATACTCCAGAGAAATCGTGTAGATGACTTGGTCATGCAAAATGCCATAACCACCCGCGACCACTGCACCCACACAGGCAATTGCTAACATCCGGGGAAAGAGCTTGAAATCAAACTGAGGGAAAAAGAAATTCATCCACCGATCCTGACTAAATCTTTTTTTAGGCTTGGCTGTGGCCGGTGTCATCGGAAAGGGCGACAGCGAGTCCTTGCCTACGTTTCGATACAGCCCAGTCACGGTCGGGATCTTCCATATCGAGGCGGATCATCCCACCTTTGAATTGGGCGGCGATTTTCGCATACTGTATTTCCTGATCGGGATCGGGATACTTCCATTCGTGCAGGTAATAAATTTTAATAATTCCGGCCTGGAGCATTTCTTTGGAGCAACCGAAACACGGCTGCATCGTCGTATAAACAGCCCCCCCGGCCACTGAAATCCCAAACCGCGCCCCCGCCAACAGGGCATTTTGCTCGGCATGGACACAGATACACAAGTCGTAACCTTTTCCCGCAGGATACTTCTCACGGTTCGAGCACCTTTCACACCCTCCATCTAGGCAATTCTCCATTCCTACCGGGGTACCGTTGTAACCTGTGGACACAATCCTTTTATCCAAAACTACGATTGCCCCCACGCGGCTCCCCACGCAATTTGCGCGTTTGCGTACCGCCATGGCGATTCCCATAAAATACTCATCGTGGTCGGGTCTTCCGTATTGGTCTTTAGACATAATGATTCACAGGATTGAACAGGGAAACAACGCCAGGGAAAAGAAAGAAATAAAATCAAACGAACATGGTTTAATGGTCCCCTTCGGGTCAAGGTTGGGATGATCGGAAACTTTTTTTTCCGGGAGCCGGATCAGCCACTCTTTCGGGCCGTCATACGCGGTATAGAGGCTTTTGTGGGCTGCCCATGACATATCCCCCGTACGCGAGAGTAATATTCGGTTACCCACGAGAGAAGGAATCCCAGCTTTAAATCCTGTTCCTCCTTTGACGATTACTTAGGGGATTCCCACGGGCGTGCCCGGCAATTGATAAGACACTTTTCCAACCCCGGATCAAGAAAAAGGAACAGAGGCCTGTACTCAAATGCCGCTGCGATTAGTCCGGCATAACAACCTTCTATAACCCATGAATCGGACCCCGCGCAAAATGCTCGGATATCAGTAATCCCCTCCCCTGCCGGGCGCGCAACCGTGATTTTCCCCGGCACTCATGCGACGGTATCTAGGTCCAGCACTTTCCCATGCCCTTCAGAGGACAAACGTTTTGCGAGTGTTGATTTTCCGAAACCCGAATTACCTAAGATAACAATTTTCATATTTAAAAAGATTCACGCACAGCCAAGCTCAATCAAGGCGATTTCCGGGCGGCAGTTAAAACGGACCGGCGGGGCAATCGATCCAAGTCCCCGATTCACATACATCCGGGTATTACCCTTTTGGAAAAGGCCTTGGGCATATTTATTCCCGTACTTAGAAGGAACGATGGGGGCGCCGAAAAAAGGAATATTCACCTGTCCCCCGTGTGTATGTCCGGAAAGAATCATGTGACTGCCGGGACGGTCCCACTTTTCGAAGGTATCCGGGTTATGCATCAGGACAATCTGAAATGCCCCCTGTGTCCCCGAGAAAGCCTTTTGAAAATCGAGCTTTTCGGTCCAGAGATCACCTAAACCCACAATCTCCAACGTTTGTCCAGACTCCTCGATAAGCGTATTTTTGTTTCGTAAAACAGTGACCCCTTCTTCGGTGAGTGAACGGGTGACATAATCACCATTAAACCAGTGGTCATGGTTCCCTAATGAAGCAAAGGTGCCGTAACGGGTTTTTGCCCGGCCAATAGCCCCCGCACATTCACTCATGAACTCCTCAACCTCGACCCCTTTGCCGTAAAGCTTCCTTTTTAATCCGGAAACATTCTGGCGTCCGGTAATATAATCCCCGGTCACCAAAAGTAAATCCGCGTGGAGGCTATTTACCTTTGCGACACAATCATACAGATAATCCAGTGAAACCAAATGACTCCTGTGCAGGTCGGTAATGTGCGCAAGCCTCATGCCATTAAAAGCTTTGGGCAACCCCACGATCTTTAAACTTTGCCGGGTCACCTCCACCAAGGTGGGTTCTACTCCTAACGTGTAGGCACTCCCTAAAGTAAAAACACCGGCTGTCCCAAGGCAAAGCTTGAGGAAATGCCTGCGCGGGAATCCCTTTGACGCAGGAGCAGTTTTTTCAGTCATGGAGTATAAACACAAAATGCCATGGAAAGTTTTTTTCTCCCCTGCAAACGATCAGACCTAAAGAAAAGCCCCATTGGTTTGGGCCAATGGGGCTGGTTAAAAACTCTCTTTATTTTATTTTTATGTGGGACACCCTTTATTCGATAGGAATAACCGTCTCTGCGTCTTCTTCCTCTCTTTCAGAGATGACCGGAGCGATCGCTTGGAGTTTATCCTCGTTATCGAGATTGACGAGTTTGACACCCATGGTGTTACGACCGGCCTCGCGGATATCCTTGACCGGGGTACGGACCATTTGTCCACCGACAGTGATGAGCATAATCTCGTCTTCGTCACGGACAGTCAGGGCTCCGACGACACCACCGGTTTTTTCAGTAGTTTTCATCGTGATGATTCCTTTTCCGCCACGGGATTGTTTGCGATATTCTTCAAAGTCCGTGCGTTTACCGATACCATTTTCTCCTGCGACAAGCAGGGTGGCGTCAGTGACAACGAGGGCTAATGCGACCACCGCGTCGGTATTTTCGAGGGAAATACCCCTGACGCCGGCAGCTGAACGGCCCATGGAGCGGACGTCTTCTTCATGGAAACGAATACTCATTCCCTCACGGGTGATCAGGACGATCTCATCATGACCAGTGGTCTGGCGGACCTCGATCAAGGCGTCACCTTCATCGATGCCGATGGCGATGATGCCATTCTTATTAACGTTACGGAAAGCCGAGAGTTCGGTTTTCTTGACAGTACCCTTTTGTGTGGCAAAGAAAATCTGCCCGGTTTGTTCCCAAGTCACATCTTCATTTTGTCCATTTTTCTTCGACAAGATACGGATGAGTGCAGCGACTTTTTCACCTTCTTTGAGCTGGAGGAGATTGGCGATACTACGGCCTTTGGATGCGCGGCCCATATCGGGGATCTCATGGACACGCTCCACATAGACACGTCCGGTATTTGTAAAGAACATCAAATAATCGTGTGTGGAGGCCGTAAAGAGATGCTCGACGAAGTCGCTATCTTGTTCGGTCTCCCCTTCTTTTGTGGTCATTCCGATCACGCCTTTACCACCCCGTTTTTGGGCGCGGTAACTGGATACATTGGTCCGTTTGATCAGACCATTATGGGTCAAGGTAATGATCACCCCTTCATTCGGGATCAGGTCTTCGATAGCCATTTCCCCTTCATCAGGCACGATTTGCGTACGGCGCGGGGTCGCATGTTTGTCGCGGATGGCTTTGAGCTCATCCTTAATGATGGTCAAAACACGGGATTCTTTGGCCAAAATATCCAAGAGATCGGCGATCGTCTTGACTAATTCATCATACTCACCCTTGATCTTTTCACCTTCAAGTCCGGTGAGTTGGTAGAGGCGCAGTTCCAGAACAGCATCAGCCTGAGCTTCACTAAAACCGTAACGACCATTAGTCAAACGCGCTTCACTCCTGATCATGATACCGATATTCTCGACTTGGGCACGGGTAAAGTCGAACCCGAGCAATTTCGTGCGGGCCTCATCACGGCTTTTGGAGCTCCTGATGATCTTGATAAATTCATCAAGGTTAGACAAAGCAATCAAAAAAGCCTCGAGGGTTTCTGCACGGGCCTCTGCATGCCGCAGCTCATACCGGGTGCGGCGAACGATGACTTCGCGGCGGTGCTCGATATAACAAGCAATCATTTCTTTGACATTGAGTGTCTTTGGCTTGCCATGGTCGATAGCCAGCATGTGGGTACTGAATGAAGTCGCCAGCGAGGTGTGTTTATAAAGATTATTAATCACGACTTTGGCGATAGCATCACGTTTAAGCTCGACGACCACGCGGGTGTTTTCATCGGACTCATCACGGATGGCCGAGATGTCGGTCAGCACCTTTTCGTTGACCAGCCCGGCGATTCGTTCCACGAGTGTGGCACGGTTTAATCCATAGGGGATTTCGGTAATCACGATCCGTTCCTTGCCGCCTTTAACCTCTTCGAGGCCGACGGTGCCACGGACTTTCATGCTGCCACGGCCTGTGGAGAAATAATCTTTAATCCCTTGGAACCCGATAATCGAACATCCCGTGGGGAAATCCGGGCCTTTGATGATTTTATTAAGTTTCTCGATTTTGATTTGAGGATCATCGATCTGAGTACAAATCCCGTCGATGACTTCACCGAGGTTATGAGGGGGCAGATTCGTCGCCATGCCGACAGCGATCCCGACACCACCATTAACGAGGAGATTTGGGAATGCCGAGGGCAAAACCGTGGGCTCAGTCTGGGTCTCGTCGTAATTTGGCTGGAAATCCACTGTATCTTTATCGAGATCCTCCATCATCACCGCACCGAGGTGGGTCAAACGGGCCTCTGTGTAACGCATGGCCGCGGGGGGGTCTCCTTCGACCGAACCGAAATTCCCCTGTCCGTCCACGAGCATCTCGCGCATGCTCCACGGCTGGGCCATGTGCACTAATGTCGGATAGATGGCCTGATCACCATGAGGATGGTAATTACCCATGGTTTCACCGACGATCTTCGCGCATTTAAGGTGCTTACGGTTCGGCTGGAGGCCGAGCTGGCGCATGGCGTAGAGAATGCGGCGCTGGGAAGGCTTCATCCCGTCGCGCACATCAGGCAGTGCGCGGGACACAATCACCGACATGGAGTAGTCGAGGAATGACTGCTTGATCTCATCGGTGATATTAATCGGTTCGATTCTTTCATTACGTGTAAATAGGGATTCTTCGGCCATAATAATTTTTGTAGTTTCTTTCTTAATCTTTCAATTCAATCAATCTTCCATTTTTAGGGCTTTTTTTAAGCATCCAGATTTCGGACATTCAATGCATTGTCCTGGATGAATTGGCGGCGAGGCTCGACGACATCGCCCATGAGCTTCGTGAACATCTCATCTGCGTGTGTCTGATCATTAATATTGATCCTGAGCAATTTGCGTTTCACTGGATCCATCGTTGTGCTAAAAAGCTCTTTCGGATTCATTTCTCCGAGACCTTTGAATCGTTTGATCTGGACTCCTTGGCGACCGATTTCCATGATTTTTTCGAGGATACCCGGTATGGAGAAGATCGGGTGAACTTTTTCTTTTTCACCGGTGCCTTCTGTGACTTCAAAGAGAGGCTTGTCCTGGGCGGAGTAATGGTCAAGCTCTAGACCTTTTTTGGAGAGTTTCTCTAAGAGATCCTTGATCGCCTTACTTTCCGTCAATGCGACATGGATACACCGGCGGCTGATCGCACCTTTTTCGGCTTTCTCTTGTTTTTCTTCCTCGTCTGAGGCCGGACGTGCAGAAATGCTCAGGTCAGGATTGTCCAAAGCAAATTGCGCGAGTGTTTCATCTGAAAGGAAATAATGAACCGTCTCATCATTGCCCTCACGGATACGCAGCAAATGTTTCGGCAAATCATTGGTCTTGTGGTCACGGGCATTTAGATAAGACTCAAAGTCACCGCCGTGACGGCCGATTGCACGGCTGTATTTATCCAGTGTCTCTAGGAGGACCAGCATTTCTTCGACTTGTTTGGCGGGGATTTCTTTTCCATCAGCCATATTTTTCAGGCGGATTTCCTCCACACCGAGCTGGATCAGGATTTTATTGAGCTTCGCATCGTCATCGACATATTCCTCACGCTTTTTGCGTTTGATATAATAAAGAGGGGGTTGCGCCGCATAGACAAATCCCTTCGCCACTAGCTGAGGCATCTGACGATAGAAAAATGTCAGCAATAATGTGCGGATGTGTGAACCGTCCACGTCGGCATCGGTCATGATAATAATCTTATGGTAACGAAGCCGGCTGATGTCAAAGGCCCCCTCTCCTTCACCATCACCGATTCCGGTACCGATAGCCGTTATCATCGTGCGGATTTCGTCATTCTGGAGGACTTTATCCAGGCGCGCTTTTTCGACATTAAGGATTTTCCCCTTGATCGGGAGGATCGCCTGATAACGGCGGTCGCGACCTTGTTTAGCTGAGCCACCGGCGGAGTCACCTTCGACAATGTAGAGCTCGCAATTCTCGGGACTACGGTCGGAGCAGTCGGCGAGTTTACCGGGGAGGCCTCCTCCACTCATCGCCGTCTTACGGACAGCCTCACGGGCTTTCCGGGCGGCCTCGCGGGCACGCGCAGCGGTGAGGGATTTCTCGATGATCTTTTTGGCAATCGGGGGATTCTCATCGAAAAAGCTCATTAACCCTTCATAGGTCGATGTAGTCACGACACTCTCCACCTCGGGGGAAAGGAGTTTGACCTTTGTCTGGGATTCGAATTTGGGATCACTATGCAAGATCGAGATGACAGCCGTGAGTCCTTCGCGGACATCATCGCCAGATATACTCGGGTCTTTTTCTTTGATCAGATTATTAGACTTTGCGTATTGGTTAATCGAACGTGTCAACGCTGTGCGGAATCCAGAAAGGTGGGTGCCCCCGTCGGGATTATGAATTGTATTCGTGAAACAAAGCACCTGTTCATTATAACTATCGTTATATTGGATCACTCCTTCGAAATGGATTTCGACTTCCTTTTCGGAATTCAGGGTCTTGGACTCCTTACGAATGACAATCGGCTTTGGATACAGGGCGACTTTGCTTTCGTTGAGCTGCTTGACGAATTCCACAACGCCGTCCTTAAAGAAAAATGTCTGGGCTTCACCGCCGCCTTCGCGCTCGTCCAAATAGACGATTTCTAAGCCCTTATTCAGGAAAGCAAGTTCCCTGAGGCGTTTGGTCACGATCTCAGATTTAAAAACAGTTGTTTCACGGAAAATCTCCGTATCCGGCATGAATGTAATCAGGGTCCCCGTATTTTTCGATTTTCCGATTACCTCGAGTTTTTTCATGGTTATCCCGCGTTCAAAACCCATGTGATAAACTTTTCCGTCACGGGAGACCTCGACCTCGAACCACTCGGAAACGGCATTCACGCATTTTGCACCGACCCCGTGGGTTCCCCCGGTGAATTTATAACCGCCCTGTCCATATTTACCCCCTGAGTGCAGTGTCGTCAGGACCAGCTCGACCCCGGGTAATCCACTATCCTTATTGACATCCACTGGGATACCACGACCAAAGTCGCGGATGGAGATGGAACCGTCCACGTGGACTGTCACCTCGACAAGGGAACCGTGTCCAGCGAGGTGCTCGTCAATGGAATTATCTAAAACTTCTGAAACGCAGTGGTGAAGGGCTCTCTCATCTGTCCCGCCGATGTACATCCCGGGTTTTTTCCGGACTGCCTCCAACCCCTTGAGCTGGCCTAGCTTATCCGCATCGTATGAGCCTTCGATTTTTTTATTGCTTGATACCGTTTCGTCAATTACTGCGTCAGTCTTTTCAGCCATAATGAATTATCTTTTTCGTGAAGTTTTTTGTTGGAAAATGTTCTAATGAAAAACCCTTAACCCCGCAATAGCAAATTGTTGCCCCTATACAATTAGCAATTAGTTGTGGCCCCGAGACACCTCACTCCTTATTAGTGGTGTTTTTTTAAGTAAATAGATGTAAAAAGAGACACTAAAAGAACCTCCCCCTATTCAACCGACCACTCTTCACACGCAAGACCTTCAATCCCTGCAAAATCTCTTAAGTGACATGTCTCCAAAGTCAAATGATACGTGATCGCCGTGGCCGCGATCAAAAGATTAAAAAGCGGCCTCGGTTCCCCATTTTTATTCTGCTACACCCGTAACCGCGCAAATTGCTCCGAGGTTGACTTTCTCACCTCACTCTACCCGATTTGGCGTACGCGGGCACTCTCCCCACATAATCTGTGACAATCTGCGTCCATCTGTGGTTAAAACCTTCTGTGTGTGTCTGTCGGAAGGCTGCATGTATCTGTGGATAGATCATCCCCCCTTGGCGAGCTTGCTGCGTTCGGAGTCAAATGCCCCCATTCCGCATTCGGCAAAAAAGAACATATCTCGACAATTTAAGTGTTTGATGCCAGTATTAGGTAGATGAATGCTCAATTTTTAACTGACAACACTGGCAATCGCACAGCTGTATTGTTGCCAATCGATGAGTATGAAAGACTGATTGAGGATCTCCAGGATTTAGCAGCGATCGCTGAACGACGGGATGAACCAACAATTTCTCATGAAGAACTTCTACAAGAGTTAAAAAAAGATGGCCTCATACCGGCTTGAATGGCGGCGATCCACAAAGAAGGATTTACGCAGAATTACTCCAGCCGATATTCCCAAGATTATCTCTGCGGCTGAGCGCCTTGCGGAAGACCCATTTCCTCCTGCTCACATCAAGCTCTCGGGAAGCGAACGAAGCTACAGGATTCGGGTCGGAGACTACCGCATACTTTATGACGTTCATTCAGGACGGCTCATCATCGAAGTTATCAGGGTTGGTCACCGGAAAAATGTTTACGAAAATTTAAGCCGAACCAGTCGCTGACACACAAAGCCACTTCGCGCTGAGTTTAAGGGTTCATCGGTGATCTGTACTGGAAAAAGTGGATATAAAATCCTCTTGCGCGTGACAATGACCCGATAGAGTGGTGCAAAGCTGAGATTTGAGGATTTTTCAGGGCAAATTGCTACGAGCAACCTGAACCCATTGCCCGCCCTGTCCGGCAATCGCGGCGGCGCGGAAGAACACCCCCTCCAATCAGAGAAAATCAGTCCGCGCAAATTGCTCCGAGGTTGACTTTCTCACCTCACTCTACCCGATTTGGCATACGCGGACACATTCCCCACATAATCTGTGACAATCTGCGTCCATCTGTGGTTAAAACCTTCTGTGTGTGTCTGTCGGAAGGCTGCATGTATCTGTGTTTTTCTTCCCCGTTTTCCAAAATTAACTCTCATCACCGAATATGCTTGAATTTAGGTCAACTCCCTATCACCAATCAACAACCCATCTCCCCCTTCTGGATAGGCAGAATTATTTCTGTCTAATACATATTAGGTAAAATAAAGATGAGCAAAGAACGTGCAGTCGTATTACCCGAGTGGCCTCAGCCTGATGCTCGCGCCCCGACCCCAGTGACGATAGCAGATGATACGACGCTGATAGTGCGTTATTGCACTCAGTCGGGAAAAGTTGCCGTTATCTACTTTCCGCTCTGCTTCGTCTTCACCTTCGGTTCGCCGAACGATGAGGCAGTGGAATTATGGATTGAATCTGGTGAGCCAGAGACACCGCAAAACTTAGAAGATAGGATTCTGGGGCTTGCCATTTGAAGCAGATTTCAGGAAAAGAACTGGCAAAAACCATCTAGAAAAAAGGATGGGTTTTGAACCGCATAAAAGGAAGTCACCACATCTGCACCAAGGCGGGAAAAAGAGAGAGGATCGTAATACCAATTCACGGAAACCAGTCTTTGAAGATTGGCCTCCTCCGATCACTCATGAAAATTGTCGATCTTACCGATAATGACCTTTAAAAGCCGAACAAGGCAGTGGAATCAGCCTCCGTGCCGTGCCTTGGCTTCTTCCGAACAGCCTTGATCCAATATCTCTTCATCTAAGCCCGCTACTTCTTCAGTTTTCTTTCGTTTCATATCTTCCCTATCTACCTTTTATTTTGCACCCCATGCACAAAATATCTGACAGACTCATTACTGCGAGTAACCTTCGCCCATTGCCTGTCCTGTCCGTCAAAACGGCGGCGTGGAAGCGCACGCCCTCCAGTCGAAAAAAAATCTGTGATCATCTGCGTTAATCTGTGGTTAAAACCTTCTGTGTGTGCCTTTCTGAAGACTACATGTATCTACGGTTAACTTCTTTACCTCACTCTACCCGATTTGGCATACGCGGAAACGTTCCTCACAAAATCTGTGTCAATCGGTGAAATCTGTGGATCAAAACTCTCCACCGCGTCGGGGAAATCGTGAGGAAAAGGGAGGGAGGGGGCAGATAAGGCTTACCGGAGAGAGAGAGAGGAAAAAAAAGTATTTTTGGCGAGGCCCCACTTTTACTCGGTGGCGGCTTCTTTGAGTTTTTTATTATACCTCATGGCCTTCCAATAGTCTGCACTATAATCAACGAATATCTCTTCGCCTGCCTTGATCTTTTTTGTGCTGTAAATGTACGCTTTACCTTTGAGCACCTTATAAACACAGTTATTTCTGAACCCTTTTAGCCGGGAGAATCCATTAGCATCATTGGCATAACGCCCGAGGGATTCGGGTCTATGGAAAGTGTCGATACATTTCTTGCGATTGATAAAAAAGAGGTAACCGTCCTGGTCTTTCTCTACCCGGGCCAGGTATTCCTTCCAGTCGATTTCCTCCCCAGTGTACTCGATGACCATTTCATCTTTACCGATATCTGTCCCGGTAAAGAGCCCCTTCCCCGCGCAGGGCAAGGTTGATTTTTTTACTTTAAGCTTTCGATTCATAAACGCAATTTGCACAGGTGTATAAACACAGTTCCTCCGGCATTATCAATGCAATTTGCGTGCCCACCGCCTCATTGCCACAGGGTGCGGTCGAGGGTGCGGTACTGGATAGCCTCGCTGATGTGGGCGCATTGAATATCCGAGCTGCCTTCGAGGTCGGCGATGGTGCGTGAGACTTTCAGGATGCGGTCATGGGCGCGGGCACTGAAATTAAGTTCATTCATCGCCATCTTGAGGAGCTCCTCGACATCCTCGTGTAATTTGCAGTATTCCCGGAGTTGTTTAGACGACATCTGGGCGTTACAAAATGTCTTGGTCCCGGAAAAACGTAGTTTTTGTCTATCACGGGCGGCTATCACTCTCTCGCGGATTTTGGAGGAAGGTTCCCCCGGGGCTTTGCTGGAAATGTCTGAGTATTTCACGGCAGGCACCTCGCAGTGGATATCAAAACGGTCGAGTAATGGCCGGGAGATTTTATCAAGGTAACGCTTTTGCGCGGCTAGATTCTCAGACTTTACCCCGGACGGGCTGGGATTCATCGCGGCAATCAGCATAAAATGGCAAGGGAAAGTCACGCTCCCTGTGGCGCGGGAAATCGTGATCCGCCCGTCTTCGAGGGGTTGACGCAGGATCTCAAGGGTCTGCCGTTTGAATTCCGGTAACTCATCGAGGAAAAGCACGCCGTTATGTGAAAGGCTCACCTCGCCTGGGCGCAAATTGCTCGACCCCCCGACTAATCCGATATCCGAGATCGTATGATGGCTAGAGCGGAAGGGGCGCGTGGTGACGATGGCCTGGCCAGGCTTCAGGAGTCCGGCGACACTGTGGATCTTTGTGGTCTCGAGTGCCTCATCGAGAGTCATCGGGGGCATGATCGAAGGAATCCTTTTGGCCAACATCGATTTCCCCGTGCCCGGTGGCCCGATCATCAGGAGGTTATGCCCCCCGGCGACAGCGATTTCTAATGCGCGTTTAACACTTTCCTGACCTTTGACATCACTAAAATCCGCTTCATAATCCCCATCCGAGGCAAATAACAACTCCAAATCCTCTACTACGGGGGCAAGATGTTTTTCCCCAGAGAGGAAAGCTGCCGCCTCACGCAAATTGCCCACGGGATAAACATTGATTCCTTTGACCACTGCGGCCTCCCGGGCATTAGCCTCGGGCACGATGACACCCGCTATCCCTAGTTCTCGTGCTTTCAGGACAATCGATAGGACTCCTTGGACCGGACGGATCCCCCCGTCAAGGGCGAGCTCACCCACTACAAAAAACTGGTCCAGATGCCCGATTTTGAGTTGTTCCGTCGCCACCAGCATGCCCAGTGCGATGGGAAGGTCAAAGCTCGGGCCTTCCTTACGGACATCAGCCGGGGCGAGGTTAATGGTCGTGCGCCCGGGGTGGGTCCGGAATCCGCTATTGATCATAGCCGTCGTGACGCGGTCCTTACTTTCCTTGACGGCAGCATCAGGCAGGCCGACAACGACGATAATACCACTTTCCCCGAATCCGGCATTCACCTCGACTTCGACCTGTTCAGCCTCCACCCCTGTGACGGAAGCACTAAAGACTTTTGAAAGCATGGGATGATGCATAAACCAAAAAAAATATATATCAACTACTCCGATGTAGAAAAGAACCGGAAAAAGCTTTTGCCAAAGGGATTTTTCAGGATAACTATATAAGAACCATCCAAATATGAGTGAACGCGGAAAAATCCTATTAATCGACGACGACCGAATCATCGGCAGTGTGTACTCCCGTAAACTTTCTGAAGCGGGATATGATGTCCGGGTCGAGCGTGACGGTGAAGGAGCCCAAAAAGCCTTTGAAGAATATGTGGCTGACCTGTTTATTGTGGATATAGGGCTGCCAGATGTAAACGGGCTGGAAATCCTGCGGGCCATACGAGCCGTGCCGGAATATATCGGGGCTCCCGTGATTGTATTTTCTAATAGCCTCATGTTTGAGGATATCGAATCGGCCATGGAGCTCGGGGCCACCGAGATCATCGACAAATCGACTTGTCCCCCCGCCATGATGATCGAAAAAATCAACCGCCTTTTTAACCGGGTCCGGGAGCGTTCAGCCCAAACCACTGACCCTGCGGCGAGTCCGGAATATGCCGTCACATCCACCGACCATGAAATCCAGCAAGCTTTCCTGGAGTCGATCCCGCCTGTCATTCTCCGTATCAGTAAAACGGTGCGCGAACTCTCCCGCAGCGGCGGAAATAAAGAGCACCTCCTTCCCATCTATAATTTCATCCATCCCGTGGCTTGTAATGCCGGGAGTGCCGGATTCTCCCGAGTGGGCCGTCTGTCTGAGGCCATTGAGTCCTTTGTGAAATCCCTTTATGAAAAACCTGTCGCGGTAAGCTCTTCGGCGGTCCGTACCCTCGCCCAGGCTGTGGATGTGCTTTCTATGATTTTTTCCGACGAGAAAATCCAGATTCATCAGGTACTCTTTTCCCCGAAAGTCCTCATCGTCGAGGACGACCGGATAGCGGCAAAACTCGCCTGTAAATTCCTCGAGAAAATCCATATCAGTAATCTCGCTCTCGAAAGTGCGGAAACAGCCTTAGATATCCTGGACACTAATCACTTTGATCTGATCCTGCTTGATGCCGAGCTGCCCGGTATGTCCGGGGATGACATGTGCCGCCTGCTCCGTCAAAAACCGGCATACGCCGACACCCCCGTTATCTTTGTGACCTCCCTGTCAGATTTTGATTTCCGGGCCAAATCCGTCCTTTCCGGTGGGAATGACCTCCTCGGTAAACCGTATATCCCCATGGAGCTGGCGGTCAAAGTCCTCACTTATATACTCAAATCTGAATTCTTCTCGCCTAAAGTGTAGCAGGGATGGAATAATTTTCCCTTGCCAGAAAACAGGTTTGCGTTTTGTGTCGATCTTTCAATAAAAGAAATATGAATGATATATTAGTCATAGGCCACCGTAACCCCGATGCTGATGCGATTTGTTCGGCCATTGGTTATGCCGATTTCAAACGCCGTATCGGAATGGAAAATGTCGTCGCTGCCCGTTGCGGGGATACAAATGCCCGGATTGACTTTATCCTGAATTATTTCCAGCAACCGGTCCCCCAATTTGTCGCGGATATCAGCCCAAATGTGTCCGATATTATGAAGGTCAATGTCGAGTATGCCGGGCCGGAATCCACGGCATTTGAGGTCTTGAGCCTGATGGACGAGAAAAACCTGCGCGCCCTCCCCATCGTGGACAAGGAAATGAAGGTCAAAGGCATCCTCTCAGTTTTTAAACTTTCCCATTATTATATGCCTTCACAAAAGCGCCTCTTGGACAGCCGTAAAGTCCGCGCTTCAGTGAATAATATCCTCAAAACCCTTTCAGCAAAACCGGTTTGCCTCGTGAATGAAGACAAGGAGGAAGACCTTTTCCTCATGATCGCCGCCATGGAGGCTGAGACTTTCTCCAAGAGATTTAAATCCTACGATCCGACCAAAGTCGTCATCATTGTCGGGGACCGTGTGGATATCCAATTCGCCGCCATCCGCCAGGAAGTCCGTCTGATCGTCGTCACTGGGAATCTCGAGATCGACGAACACATCATCGAGATGGCTAAACAAAAAAATGTCAGCATCCTCGTCACCCCCCATGATTCCGCGACGACATCGACATTGATCCGCGCCTCAGTGGGGATTGACGACATGATGGATCAGGACTTCCTCTCCTTCCGTGCCGGTGCAGACTTAGAGCAATGCCGGGCGGAGGCCTCGAATACAAACCAGAATGTCTTCCCTGTGACCGACGAGGGTGGACGCATGATCGGTATTTTCTCCAAATCCGACTTCCTCCAGCCGGTGGACAAACAAATCATCTTGGTCGACCACAACGAAATGTCCCAAGCCGTCCGGGGTGCCAACCACGCCACGATCTTAGAAATCATCGACCACCATAAAATCGGTGTCGTCGCGACGAATCAACCCATCCTTTTCCTGAATATCCCTTGGGGCTCGACTTCGACCATTGTCGCAGATCAATATTTAAAATACAACATCGATATCCCCTCACAAATCGCCGGGGTACTCATGAGCGGACTCATCTCCGACACCTTAAATCTCCGTTCCCCGACGACCACCTCCCGTGACGTAGAAATCCTCAAGCACCTCAGTAACCGCGCCGGCATCTCCGCCGATGCGCTGGCTGAAAAACTCTTTTCATCAGGCTCCATCCTCAGCGTGCGCACGGCCGCCCAATCCATCACCTCCGACTGTAAGGAGTACGGCGACCGCGGATTTAAATTCAGCGTGTCACAGGTTGAGGAACTCGGCTTTACCAAATTCTTCGAGAAAAAGGATGAGCTCCTGCTGGAGCTGGATAACTACGCGCGGCAGAATAATTACCTTTTCTCGTCATTAATGGTCACCGATATCAATACAAACTCGTCCTACCTCCTCGTCCGGGGTAGCGAAAACTTCATTAATACCATCGACTACGAAAAGACCGAACATTACATCTTTGACATGCCTGGGGTGGTCTCGCGCAAAAAACAACTCCTGCCTTACCTTTTGCGTTGCCTTAATAACGACAAGTTTAAACTGGAAGGTTAAATATATGACACAGGCTAAAATCGGATTTATCGGATGTGGACGCATGGCCCAGGCCTTGATCCTTGGGCTCCTCGAAAAGAAAGTATTTGCCCCTTCTGAAATCGGTGCCACCGATGTCTCCATGGACACATTAGAACCCTTCGCCCGCCAGACAGGGATCACGGTGCATGCGGACAACCAATCCTTGATCAAGCGACACGACCATCTCCTACTGGCGATCAAACCTCAGAATTATGCCTCTTTTGCGGGAGAAAATAAAAAGTTCTTCTCAGACGGGAAACTCCTCGTCTCCATCGTCACCGGTATCAGCCTCTCACGCCTCTCCGAGCTGAGCCCGCACAGTGTCCGGGTCATGCCAAATACCCCCGCCCTTGTCGGTGCCGGCGCTGCGGGATTCTGTGTTACCGCATCCGTCTCCCCGGAGCAAATTGCTTTTACTCAGCAGATTTTCCAGAGTGTCGGTATCGCTGAACAAGTCGAGGAATCCATGATGGACGCCGTCACGGGACTCAGCGGCAGCGGCCCGGCCTACATTTACCTGATCATAGA
>JAWXBN010000018.1 GCA_034440155.1 Verrucomicrobiota bacterium
CTTTATAACGAAGTGAATATCCAAGGCACCCTGCGCCTCCTTGAGATCGCCCGCCACCAAGGGATTAAGAAATTCGTCTTTGGTTCGTCCTCCTCGGTTTACGGGATCAATGCCAAGGTCCCATTCAGTGAATCGGACCCGATTTTTAACGCCATCTCGCCCTATGCCGCGACGAAGCTCGCCGGGGAAGCCCTCTGCCACGTTTACCATCACCTTTACGGCATTGATATCCCCTGCCTCCGCTTTTTTACTGTTTACGGTCCCCGCCAGAGACCGGATCTAGCCATTCATAAATTCACAAAATTCATCAATGAAGGCCGCCCAATCCAGCAATTTGGTGATGGCTCGACCAAACGTGATTACACCTTTGTGACCGATATCGTCGAGGGCATCTGCGCCGCACTTTATAAACCCGTTGGTTATGAAATCTTTAATCTCGGCAATAGCCACCCTACCCCCTTGCTCGACCTGATCGGGTTGATCGAACGCAACCTCGGAAAGGTCGCCAAAATCGAATACCTCCCCGAGCAACCCGGTGATGTCCCCATTACCTTCGCCGATGTCTCCAAAGCCAAAGACATGCTGGGGTATGAACCCCAAGTCCTGATCGAAGAAGGTATCGCCCGCTTTGTGGAATGGTTCCTAGAACAGAACGGTTGACAAGACCTAGTTCAGATTTGCGTCCTCAGATGTATCCTTTGAATGGATATTTTGCGCAAGTTTGAGCTCTTTCCCCTGACCCATCGTCGTATTCCTTTTGCGTATTCCGGTGAAAATTCCTATTGGCAGCGTGGGCAAATTGTTTAGAAATGGAGGTATGTCCGAGAGAGAAAAAATCACGCCTGAGATACTTAAAAGCTACAAAACTAGGCACAAACAAATCGTTGCACTGACCGCTTATGATTATCCGATATGCAAATTACTCGATGAATCGGGGGTAGATTTGATCTTGGTGGGAGACTCTCTCGGGATGGTCGTACTGGGATTCCCGGATACTACACATGTGACCATGGGACACATGATCCACCACACGAGGGCTGCCGCACGGGCAAAACCGAAAGCCCTGCTCGTCGCCGATCTACCATATCAAGCGTATGAATCCGCTGAACAGACTATCGATAATGCCCTTGCTCTGATGGAGGCAGGAGCGGAAGCTGTAAAAATCGAAGGCGGGCATGAGATATCGATGCAAATTGCTGCCCTACAAAAGGAAAGAATCCCGTTTATCGGACACTTAGGCATGCTCCCTCAACAAGTCGTGGCGGAAGGCGGATACAAGATCAAAGGCAAAACCGACGAGCAAGCCCGAAAATTACTCGACGATGCCAAATTCCTCAATGACAGCGGTGCCGCGGCCATCGTACTGGAGCTTGTCACACCACCCGTGAGCCAATTGATCACGGAATCGGTCCGTACACCGGTGATCGGCATCGGGGCCGGAGCAAATTGCGACGGGCAAATTCTCGTTACCCACGATTTAATCGGATTGTTCCCGTGGTTCAGGCCGAAATTCGCCAAAGCCGAGGCGGTTGTTTCTGAGGACATCAAAGATGCAGTGGCCAAATGGCGCGGGACTTTCGACAAATAAGCTGGAGTACTATTAGTCGGCAGTATTTTGTTCCGGAACCACCTTGTGCATCTGATAAAAACGCTTGGTAATATAAAGCAGGGCTCCCATAAAAAAAACCATCCCCACGATCGTGATAAAATTATCCAGACAGGGAGGGCTTTGGGCATTGGCATCAGCTAATAACATATAAATCAAACTGAGCCAGAGATTCAGTGCCACAGTCATCCAGAGACCGCTTTCATAGAGGTTCATCATTGTTTGATTCTTCCGTTCAGGTGCTAGCCAGTATTCACGGTTTGGTAAATTCACCGCACTGACCGGGAGAAACCTGACGGAGTAAAAGGCCAGAAAAATAATAAAATTGATCCCAATAACCGAGGACAAAAACAAAACCTTAAACTCATAAGATGTCGCATAATTACCCGTTGCCTGCCCGTAAAGATTAAAGTGAATGGCAATATTTTCAGGAAGTTCTAAGGTTGAGGCAAGGATTATGGGCAATACCAAGCAAAGCAAGGCAAGAAGTATGAGGTGTGACAAGACCTTCATTATCTTTGTATAATAAAAAATGCTCGTCCTTACAATATTTTCTTTAAACCAAAATGCGCATGTGTGTATCAAACCTTAAAATTAACCGGAATGCATCTTGACTCCCGGAATAAGTGTTTCAAACTGTCACTTAACTTATGAAAGACCTTTTTCTCCCGCGTTTCACTCTTTTTTCTTTATGTTTATCAGTTTTTTTAGCATTCATGTCTCCCCCGCTTGATGCCCAGACGAGCTCCAAAATCTATTCTAATAACCAGTACTCCTTTTCTTATCCTGAAGATTGGAATCTCGAAAAATCTGAAATGGGCACAGTCCTCAAAGGCATGGGTGGCATTTCCATCAATGTGGCCGAGACCCCGCCGACAGAGCTCGCTCCAAAACAATTTGCTGAAGACAGCCTCAAAGAACAGACCAAGGTCGGACAAAAATTCGTCACGACAAAAAAAGAGGATTATAAAACAAAGCAGTCAGGTTATCCTGCTTACAAAATCGGATTTATGGACGGACAAGACGAGTCAGAGCTTCATTTTGTCAAACTCCCCAATGACCGGATCATTGTATTTTCTGTCAGTAAGGATGAGAAATTCTCACCTGATGATTACTCCACAAGCCATCAAATCATTAATTCTGTTACTTATTCCCAGTAGCCTGCTGTAATGACTCATCGGCTGTCTCACTTGTATGTGAGGGGAGTAATGATGCTGGAACACTATTTGTCCCGATAGTTCCTGCGGGAATGGTTGATTGCTCGTAACTGACAAAGTCTGTTTTCTTGATATCGGCGGTTAATTGCAGCAGGACATTTTTGAGTGCGGTATTATAAGAATCGATCAATGTCTGGATATCACGGTCTTTCAGGGGGACCTTTTGAGTGTAAATCTTTTCTAATACCACATTGTCATAAAGATTCTTTGAATGTCCTAAAATCTTATACCCCACGGATAAAACAGCTTTAAAATCCCCCGGGACAGAATAATCCCCGTACATCTGATAGACATACCCGTAAATCATGAAATTTGGCTTTACCAAAGTCCCCGGACGGATGACTTGGCCAAAAAGTTTTTTTGTCTGGATCCACTGGTAGGTCTGCTCCTCGATCAGGATGACAGGAGCCTCTTGGAAAGAACGGTAAAAATCGCTCTCATAGGTGTATTCACCCGTCCTGTATACGAAACTTTTTTTATCATAGGCGACCGTCATTCCGAGTGGTTGCACCATTATGACGACGCTCGGGAATACGGCTTTTTTAGGTGTAGCCGATTCATTCGTGAATTTGACGACATCAAGCATATAGTATTCACGGTTTATCGCTGCCTGCCGGGAAAATCCACATCCCCCCATCAAGACGAGGCCGGTAAAAAGTGTAATGACCAAGAGAAAAATCTTTTTCATATTATTTTTTCTTCTTTTTTGGAGGGTTCACAGCACTGGCCGGGGGCGGCGGGGAACTGAATATGATCTGGGACGGGTCGCGTTTAAGTGTTTCCGATAAATCCCTGACATTATCAGTTATGGCACGGACATTTTCCAGGGAGACCTGGATATTGACCTGGCCGCTGGAGAGCATGCTATCGACCGTATTAATCGTCGATCCCAGCATCGCAGTGCTTTGATTAAGCTCCACCAAGAGGTTTGTGGCCTGGACGACCACAGCGTCCACATCGATGCGTTCGAGTTTCTTAAAGACTTCTTCAGCCGCCTTCAAAAGACGGGAGATATCACTGGGCGCGGAAGGGATATAAAACTCATCGGGCTTCCAGGAAAAAGGGATCATCTTATTTGTTTTCGGATCAAGATAATCGATTTCCATGCTTGATACGCCTGTTAATCCTGCGGTTTGCTGCCTCACCCGTAATCCCCGTTTGATCTCTTGGTCAAAGTTAGCTTGTATCCTTGGATCGCCAAACTCTTCCATGGCGGACTTTTGGACGCGCATCAGGACGATCACATAGTTTTTACGATCCATGGCGGGGACATTATCCTCGTAAACAGACGTACTAAATGTGATGTCGGAGACTTTCCCGATAATGACTCCGCGGAATTTGACCGGGGCACCCACGGTTAACCCCTGCACTGATCCATCGATATATGTCTCGATCAACCTTGCCGGCGGCTGAAAAAAACCTGCACCGGCTAAAATCAAAAGGATTATCAGCATGATTACGGCGATAATCACGAATAACCCGATTTTAAAGTAGTTTGCAGATTGGCTCATTCTTTGTCCTCTTCACGGTTAAAAAAATGTCTCACGATATCATTCGGAGGGTGATCTTTCAGTTGGCCCGGTTCACCCTCAGCAATAATCGACTTTACACTTTTGTCGAGCATGATAATCCGGTCTGATATCTTCATAATGCTGGCCAGTTCATGCGTGACCACGACGAAAGTAATGCCCAAGGACTCCGACAAGGTCAGGATTAAATTATCTAATCCTGCAGCCGTCACGGGGTCCAGCCCAGCGCTGGGTTCATCCAGGAAAATCAAATCGGCATCAAGGGCTAGGGCACGTGCAATGGCCGCCCGTTTTTGCATACCTCCACTGATGCTGGAAGGCAAGTATTCGGCATATTCATCGAGACCGACGAGTTTGAGTTTCATCCGGGAGATGAGTTTAATGGCTGCCGGGTCCAAATCTGTGAATTCTTCGAGTGGCAATCCGACATTTTCCGCAATCGTCATGCTTCCGAATAAAGCCCCACTCTGGTACATGACCCCGAAAGACCTGAGCAATTTGCCCCGGTCATCACCACTTAATGACCAGAGATTTTTATTTTTGATCAAAACCTCTCCGCTCAATGGTTCATATAACCCTATGAGATTTTTGAGGAGTGTAGTCTTTCCGCATCCTGATCCACCGAGAATGACGAAGACCTCGCCTTTTTTCACCGAGAATGTCACATCCTTCAGGATCACATTACCGTCATATCCCGCGACCATCTTTTTCACATCGATAATCGTTTCATCGCTGATCTTCTTTTTTATTCCGGATTGATTACTCATGGCGATTATATCCCCAAAAAGTAAAACATGATGGAGAATATCCCGTCCACCGTAACGATGATGACGATACTGCTCACCACGGCTTTGGTCGTTGAATCACCCACAGCCGTAGGCCCGGAGAGTGTCTTGAGCCCCTGATAACAACCCGCGCCCGCGACAATGCCCCCGAAAAAAAGTGATTTAAAAAGTCCTATCCAAAGGTCCGAAGGATTAAAAGCCTGTTTGAACTGGTTAAAAAAAGCGTCAACCGTGAACCCCTGCAGCAGCATCACCACGAGTCCGCCGGCAATGGCCACGACATTAGCGAACATGGTCAGGAATGGCATCAATACAATGCCCGCGATCATCCGTGAAACCACCAGAAAACGGATAGGATCAACGCCCATTGTAACTAAGGCACTGACTTCTTCATTCACTTTCATGGTGCCAATCTCGGCGGCAAAAGCGGAACCACTACGGCCCGCGAGCACCAAGGCCGTCATAAAGGCACCTAATTCCCTGAGAACGGCTATCGTCAAGAGATCCACAACAAATATCTCCACCCCAAATTGTTTCATGGGGATAGCCGCTTGAAAAGAAATGATCAAACCGACCAGAAAACTAATAAGGGCGACAACGGCAAGGGCATTAACCCCTGCCTTTTCAAAAGTCACCATCGTATCATGCCACCGGATCCGGTGGGGAGTAGAGAAGGACTTTACCATGACGACTGATAACTCACCGAAAAAACGAACGTAATCACACAAATCATTATAAATAAGGATGGCCGCTTTGCCGACATCCTGTGTGATGGAGAGTTTATTCCTATTATCCGGTGTCGTAAAAAGAAAGTTATCCCCCGTGAAACGTTTATAAATCGATTCAAAGTCAGGATTCATTCCTTCCACGGAAAATTTCAGGTTCTTTTCCTTACATAAATGCTCGATCTGAACCAGACACGCGGTTCCAGACACATCCAAATAATCTACCGCAGAGAGATCCACAATAACTGCCCCTTCACTCTGAGAACGAAGACCTTTAGCACTTTGTGACCAAAGGGCTTCGGCAGCAGAAATATCGAGCCTTCCGGACAAAGTAATCCGCAAGTTCTTTTCATTTTCCTTCTGGATTTTGATCTCTGGCACGGTGAATATGGTTGGTACAGTTAGTTTGCGTCCGTGACGTAAGCAAATATCCCCTGGTAATTAAACAATTTAATCCAGAATTCTTTTGTCCTAAATACATCTCTTTAAGTAAAAAGAATTGATTGATGCTTCCCGAAATCAGGGCTAAACAAAATGGATCACGCCTACCTATATGAATACACGAGCCCTTGATTCACTTAATATTACCCGTTCATCCGTCACGACAGCCACCCTTGTCCAGAAAATCCCCCATGGATTGATCCTGCAGACCCGAGCAATTTGCTCCACTAAAAAACATATTTATAGTGCCGATGGTGACATTAATAAACATCGTCACATGACCGGTTTGGGCGATCAAATCAAAGGTTCTTTAAAAATCGAACTCATCTCTGATGATGCTGTCCGCGTGCGGTATAGCGAAGGCAATACCGTTCCTGAAAACAAAACCCCTATGGTCGTGGGGGCACTCCCCCCCGCCGGGAAAGTCGCTTTTGCGGAATTCAAAGACGAATCCGGCGGAAAGAAAAAAAATGGTATCACTCTGACGACCAAAACAATTTGCGTGAAGGTCATGCTCGAACCCTTCCGGATCGAAATCTTTGACCGCAAGGGCAAATTGCTGACGGGTATCGGTGGGGAAGAAAAGAACTTTTTCTGTAACTGGGACGCCATCAATACCGGCCTGTGCCATAGTCTCGAGAGCAAAAGCCCGATCGGCGTCGAATGTTTCGACCTCGCCCATGATGAAGCCATCTACGGCTTTGGTGAGAAATTCATCCACCTGAATAAAGTCGGGCAAACCATCGATCTCGATATGACCGATGCCCTCGGGGTCATTACCCCGCGCAGCTATAAGAATATCCCCTTTTACGCCAGCACAAAAGGTTATGGGGTTTATTTTAACCACTCCAGCCGCATGACATTCTGGGTCGGAAGCCGCTCCACCGTAAATATCCAAGCCGCCATAGAGGATGACTTCCTCGATTACACGATTTTTACGGGTTCCCTGAAAAAAATCCTCTCAGATTATACGACGATTACGGGAAAAGGCTGTCTGCCCCCAAAATGGAGTTTCGGTTATTGGCAGAGTAAGATCAGTTATTCTGGGGCTGAAGAAACCCTCGAGATCGCGCGCAATTTGCGTAAACATAAATTCCCCTGCGATGTCATCCACCTTGACACCTACTGGTTCGAGCGCGACTGGTATTGCGATCTCCAGTTTAGTAAGGATCGTTTCCCCGATCTGGCCGGTTATTTTGCGCAGATGAAAGCCCTCGGTATCAATATCTCCTTGTGGCAGCTTCCCTATATCCCTGAGCATAATGACCTTTTCGACCGTTTGGCGGCTGTGGATGGATTTGTCAAAACCACTGGAGGCGAAATCTTCAATCTCGGCCTGTGTTTCACGCCCGGATTCAAAGGCCGCGTCGGAGTCATTGATTTTACTCATCCCAAAGCCGTGGAGATTTATAAGGGTGAACTCATCCGTCTTTTCAAAATAGGGGCCTCAGTCATCAAAACCGATTTTGGTGAAGCCGCCCCCGCGGAAGGTGTCACTTATTACGACGGCACCCCGGCCCACCAGATGCATAACCTTTATCCCCTGCTCTATAATAAAGCCGCTTTCGAAGCCACACAGCAAACCCGTGGCGAAGGCCTCGTCTGGGGTCGCTCCGCTTGGGCCGGCAACCAACGCTACCCCCTTTACTGGGGCGGGGATAATAGTGCGAATTTCGCAAATATGCCTGCGCAACTTGCGGGAGGACTCTCCTTCGGGATGTCCGGTTTCGCCTTTTGGAGTCAGGATACCGGCGGATTTATCGGAGAAATGGGTGGTGTTCTTTTCCTGCGCTGGTTACAAATGGCTGTATTCCTCTCCCACATGCGCATCCACGGGTTTGGTATGCGTGAACCCTATAATCTCCCGCCAAAAGCTCGGGCGATTGCCAAGAAATTCCTCCATCTCCGTTACCGCCTGCTCCCCTACATCTACGGCCAGGCACAAGAATGTGTGAAATCTTCCTTGCCCATGGCCCGTGCCCTCGTTCTGGAATTCCAAAATGACCCAGTCACCCGCCATATCGATGACGAATACCTTTTCGGGAGCAATTTGCTCGTCGCTCCGATTTTTGATGAATCCGCCCAACGCACGGTTTACCTGCCTGAAGGCCGGTGGTACGACTGGTGGACAGGAAAGGTGTGGGAAGGCAAACAATGGATCAATGTCAAAGCCCCGCTGGACCGTATTCCCCTTTTTGTCCGCGAAGGCGCAGTCATCGCTCTCGGCCCTGTCCTCCAGTATGTGAATGAAAAAACGGTCGATCAACTCGAACTCATTGTCGCTCCCCTGTCCCAAGACGGTAAAAAGACGACCACCCTCTCCATTGATGACCGGTTCGTCACTGCGACCTACACCTGCCTCAAAGGTAAACATACGATCAAAATCCCCAAAGCAAATTGCCCCATCAAAATCAAGGTCCTCGGCGGAAAACATAAAATCCGGGTGGAGTAAAAATTACTGCAATTTAAATATACTTATCCAACACAAGAATTAATCATCATTTTTTTCGTGCATTCAGTTTTGTAGTTGTTTAAAAAATTAGAGTGTCAGAAAGCAATTATCAAACCTATCTAGATACTGCGGTAGAAGAGGGCTGGCTTACGACCGATGATTCTCAGGCTTGGGCCGCATGGCTCACCGAAAACCAAGTTTCTGATCCTTTGGCCACACTGGTGGAGCAAGGAGTCCTCACTCCAGAACAAATTGCATGGATCGACTCTCCTTCCTCCCCTGACGAAGAGGAGGAAACAGAGCAAGTAGACACAGAACCCGTCCAAACAGGAGGATCCACTCCTCAGGAACAGGTTCAAGAACCTGAAAGGGAGGTCGCTCTGGGTGATGACGGGCTTCTCCCCTTTTTGAATGACTATTTGAAAGTAGCCAAACAGATGGATGCATCGGATTTCCATTTCGGAGTATCTTCCCCACCCTTAATGCGATTGCACGGCAAGTTACAGCCCATTTTCCCCGATTCTAAGCCATTAGAACCAGAACAAACCGAGGCAAAAATATTCGACATGATTTCTGAGGTGCAAAAAAAACAACTCTTGGACTCGGGCGAGATTGATTTTTCTTATGATATTGAAGGCACCGGGCGTTTCCGGTCGAGTATCGTCAAACAACGTTTGGGTTATGATGCTGTTTTCCGCCTGATTAATTCCAAAGTACGGACCATGGATGAGCTCGGGATTCCCGAACACCTAAAAATCCTGACAAAATTCCAAAACGGGCTTGTCCTGATCACTGGCCCCGCAGGGAGTGGAAAATCCACGACAATGGCCGCATTTATAGAAGAGGTCAACCGCCAGAGGCATGACCATATTATCACCCTAGAAGACCCGATCGAATATGTCTTTGAACCCAGCGGCTGTCACATCAGCCAGCGCGAGGTCCATACCCATACAGAATCATTTTCCGCCGCCTTGCGCGGTGCCCTGCGTGAAGATCCGGATGTGATCATGGTGGGTGAGATGCGTGACCTCGAGACGATCTCACTGGCGATCACCGCTGGCGAAACCGGGCACTTAGTCTTTGGCACACTCCATACCAGTAGCGCCGGGCGTACCCTCGACCGTGTCTTGGATGCCTTCCCTGTCGAACAACAAGCCCAGATCCGCACAATGGTGGCCGGTTCCCTGCGCGGGATCGTCTCTCAGCAACTCATCCCCCGCATCGATGGTTCCGGGCGTGTGTTAGCTTTGGAAATCCTCATTAATACGATGGCTTGCGCCTCCCTGATCCGTGAAGGAAAAACATTCATGCTCCCTGGGGTCATGCAAACCGGGAAAAAAGCTGGGTGCCGCACAATGGACGACGCACTCAAACAACTCCTCCTTGACGAGTTAATCAGCGCTGAAGAAGCCTATGCGCGTGCTGACCAAAAGGACATGTTTAAAGAATACCTCCCTGAAGCTGTAAAGGAGCCCATCTAATGTCAAAAATCGACCGCGTTTTTAAACTCATGATCGAAAAAGGTTCCTCAGACTTACACCTCCATGAGGGAAAACCCCCCTTGGCCCGTGTCCACGGGGAAATCGAACCCATCTCCGATGAGATTATGACCCGTGAACTCATCTATGCTATGCTCAGCGAAATCTCAGGGGCCGAACGTTGGGACAAATTCATGCAATGTGGGGACTTGGACTTTGCTTATCAAATGGATGAAAACAACCGTTTCCGGGCAAATTTCTACAAACAAGTCTCAGGAGCCGGAGCCGTTTTTCGTATTATCCCGACAAAAATCCTGACTTTGGAGCAGCTGGGCATGCCGCAGGTCATTAAAGAGTTTGGTCAATTACGCTCTGGGATAGTCCTCGTCACTGGTCCTACCGGTAGCGGGAAATCCACTACACTTGCGGCCTTGATCGATTATATTAATACCACCATGTCCAAACATATTGTGACGATTGAGGAACCGATAGAATTCGTCCATCGAAACAAACAAAGTGTCATTACCCAGCGGGAAGTCCATGTCGACACAAAATCCTTTAAAAGTGGATTAAAAGCCGCTCTGCGCGAAGATGCCGATGTCATTCTTGTCGGTGAAATGCGTGACTTGGAGACGATCGCCCTCGCCCTCACCGCTGCGGAAACGGGCATGCTGGTCTTTGGCACACTCCATACAAATAACGCCCAAAAAACCATCGACCGTATTATTGATGTCTTCCCTGCAAATCAACAACCCCAAGTACGTACCATGCTCTCCTCCTCCCTGCGAGGTGTAGTGGCCCAGCTCTTGATGAAGCGCATTGATAAGCCCGGGCGCTTGGCAGTGAATGAAATCCTTTTCTGTAACCTTGCCGTGAGCGCGATTATCCGTGAAGGGAAAACACAAAAACTCGGGGATGTCATCGGGGGTGGGTCCGGTGAAGGAATGCAACTCATGGATGATTGTATCGCCCAACGCCTCATGGAAGGGAAAGTCTCCCCTGTAGAAGCCTACATGAAATCCATTGATAAAACCCGCTTCGAGAACTTTCTGCCCAAAGACCAGCCCATCGGCGCGTGAAAATTAAAATATTTTCTTTTCCCCATAAACCCCAGTGTAAGCAGATCCATCCACTACCAAATCCCCCGTAATTTACCAGTCCAGCCCTTGTCATTAAATCACACCTTCATCTCAGGGCCGCATACCTGAGCGTTTACTCATTTTATCTTTTTAAAACGGTATAATCCCTGACTAATCTCTTTGAATGATACTCCACCCCATTCATCGGGAGAAGTATTCTCTTCCGTGCGGACATACACCCCAAAATAATTCTTATCATCTTCTTGTAAAACAAAATACACACCCGTTTCGGCGTTGAGGACCTTTAAAAGCCCCTTATCCGAGAGGTCTTGGGGAAGTTTATCCAAAGGAATCTCATGAGTGTCCATCACACAAATGGCTTGGGCCGCTTGCTTAAGCTGCTCTTCACCGACTTTTTGAATAAACTGTTTTTCCTGAACTGAGCCAGAGCATCCTGTTAGGATTAATACGAGTAAGAAACAGATGTGTCGGAATGTCATAGGTTTTGATTTCAAGCCTCGTTCTTTTGGGTGGTTTGAATGTAATCAAAGAGGATATTATAACTTTCATCCAAAGCAGGATCGATCTCGGGCATATCTTCAAAGGGATCATCCTCACCATTCTTATCTCTAGCCGCTTCACGTTCCTTTTTCTTCTTAGCGATTTCTTCCGGTGGAATCTCATGGGGCACAGGTTTATCCACAGTCATTTGAAGGACCTTCACATTCATCGTCTTGCGGGCTAACCTTTCTTTCTTACGGGCTTCAATCCTCGCCTTATCAGCGTTTTTCTCATCCATGCGGGTCTTTTCATTGAGAGAGATTGGACGATCTTTGGGACGGGATTCCTGGATTTTGATATCTTCAAGGATGTATTTATAATCTGGATTTTTTTCAATTCTTGCCAATGACTTTTTACTGAGTTGATCGGTAATCCCGGGATTCATATTATTATAATTACTGAACTTCGTGGAAGGAATCTCGTCATAAGGTAAGGGACTATCGAGGGATTTCTCGGCAATATCCAGGACATCAAAAAGACTGGGTAATTGAACATCGGGAATAACCCCTTTGAGCTGGGTCGAGCCACCGGCAATCCGGTAGAATTTCTGGACGGTCATTTTCATCGCCCCGGAATCATTGGTTTGATAAAAACGTTTCAGCTCGATCAATGCTTGGACCGTGCCTTTACCAAAGGTGCTTTTTTCACCCACCATCAATGCCCGGTTATAATCTTGTAAAGCTGCGGCAAAAATCTCCGAGGCTGAAGCACTCCCGTGGCTTGTCAGGACGATAAGGGGGCCTGAATATTGGACATTTTTATCGGTATCCTCAAACACCTCGATATTTCCCTTCTCGTCCTTGACCTGTACAACAGGCCCATTTGTCACAAAAAGGCCTGTGAGTTTAATGGCTTCTTTAAGATCCCCTCCCCCATTACGGCGGAGATCCACAATGACCCCTTCTACCCCTTGCTTATTGAGTTCATCCAGTAATTTCCGTGTATCCTTGGTCAGACTTTTACCGTTTTCACCTTTATCATCAGGATCGGAGTAGAACATGGGTAAATCCAAAACTCCAAATTTATGGACTTTCCCATCCTGCGCTGTCCATTGGATCAATTTCGCCTTTGCTTCTTGGGCCTCAATCTTGATCTCATCCCGGATAAGCTCGATAATTTTCCTTTGAGCCGGATCAGTCGCGTCAGCCGGGATAATACGCAAACGGACTTTTGTTCCTTTGGGTCCTCGGATCATGGACACGACTTTTTTGAGTTTCATATCGATACAATCGACAAATTCCAGATCAGCTTGAGCCACCCCTATAATTTTATCACCGGGTTTTAATCGTCCGTCGCGGTCGGCAGGCCCCCCTGTTGAAAGGGAGATGATTTTCGTATAACCATCCTCCGTACTCAGGACCGCTCCGATCCCGGTGAGGGAGAGTTTCATACTGATTTTAAACTCATTAAAGGCATCCGGCGACTGGTACTCACTATGCGGATCATAATTTTTCACCAAGGCATTTAAGTAGGTCGTGACTATCTCACTCGCGTCCATCTCATTGACACTCTTAAGCTGACGGTCGATCCGGCGTTTGACAATATCTAAGGCTTTATTCAAAGGCTCTTTATTGAGTTTTTCCTGGAGGACCTGGAATTTAATATACCGTTTCCAAAGGTCTCGTGCTTCCTCTTCGGTCTTAGGCCAAGCAGCTTTTTCACGATCAAGGACAATCGTGTCGTCCCCATCAAACTTGAATTTCTCTTTCATGATCTCATTGACCAGAACCAGACGTTCATCCACCCGTTTTTGGAACCTTTCAAAAATCTGAAAAGGAAGACTCAAATCCTGTTTCAAAAGTCCATTACGGACAGCCGGAGCCATCTTCAGTATTTCATCGACATCCGACTGGAGGAAAATCAAATGGGCACCATCTAATGCTTTAAGATAGTTTAATAGGGTTTCACGAGCGATGGCATCAGTAATCGGTTTTTTTGCGAAATGATTTTCTTCGAGGAGTTTTGTAACGATAAATGATTCTGTCTTGATCTCCCGAGACACGGTTTTTGGCTCGTGAAATACAAAGGATTTATCCGTTTTGTTTGTCGATATATCCTCGGAAAAAGCCAAAGATGGTAAAAGAACCGTTAATACTGCGATAATTTTGAGTGAGTGAGTGAATTTCATGAATTTTAAATAATATCCTAATCTTTCTGTGCCCCATCGGCTTCCCAATAATTTTCGGAGGCGAGCTTTCCTTCCCGCGTTAGGCGTATCCTCAGCATGGGAACCAAAAGTTTGAGCGTAACATGGACTACCCCGACAACAGGAAGGGCTAAAAGTAATCCGAGTACCCCAGCAATTTCACCACCGGAAAACAAGGCCACTACAACAACAACTGGATGCATATCCAAAGTCTCCCCCATGACCGAAGGGATAATCAATACATCGTCAACAATCCTCACTAACACATAAAGAATAACCACTAAAAGGGGAACAAGTTGCGGTGAAAAATGGAATAGACTGATCAATATAGCTGATTCATTGATATTCATCGTCGAAACGATAAAAGCCAGAATACCCGCTGTCGCTGGTCCAAGATAGGGAACGACATTGAGTGAACCGGTGAGTAATCCCAGCAAAAGGTAATTTGGCACTCCTAACAAATAAAGGCCGATTGATGCCATGAGACCTACAAAAAATGACTCCATAAAAAGCCCGCGTAAAAACCGCGTGACTTGCTCTCCAAACCGGTGAAAAACCTTCAGTGATTGCTCAAAAAGGCGGTTGGGAACCCCCTTTAAAATATGCCGCTTGAATTCACGCCCGTCCAAAAGGATGAAAAACGCCAAAAAGGGTGCCAGAATGAAAAAAGGGAAAAGTTTAAAAGCCCCGAGAAGGGCATTCACAAAAATATTAGGGAGATGTTTATCGATAAAATTATCAAACAAGTTCTTATAACTTTCCGATAATTTATACTTTTCCAAAAAGACAAAACGGTCATCGGCTTTATCCAGGAAATTATAGACCAAGTCATTGGTGCGGTTAACGTATTGACCTAACACCTTTTGAATATCTTCAGTGCCCATAATACTAAATAACATCGGTAATGCAGCAAGGATGATAAGACCCAAAATGACAAAAGGCACAATCACGGCTGCAATCCGGGGCATCCCCCAACCTTCCAACCAATCAACCAATGGGGTGAGGACAACATTGACCACGATAGCGATCACTAATGGCACAACGAGCCACGCCACGTAATTCAGGGAAAAGAAAAAAAGAATCATTGCCACAATGACCCAAAACCAGTGAACCAACGGTGATACTGCGTCAAACTTCATGGGGAACGCTGCATTTTCTTAAATTGTTCAAGAGTAGACCTAAGCCGGGCTGCTGCGAGCTCGGCAAGCCGTGAATAAACTTTAGCCGCAACACGTGGTGCTGTCCTGATTAGGCTCAAGACATCCGGGCGGAATAGTACTAGTAATTTTGTCTGCTCCAAAGCCACTGCCTGTGCCAAACGGTCACGCCCGTCAATCAGAGTCATTTCTCCGAATGTATCCCCGGGAATGAGCTTGTCGATTTCACGGACAACCCCGTGGTCTTCAAATGCTAACTGTACTTTACCTTCGATCACCACATAGAGGCCTAGCCCCTCATCACCTTGTTCAAAAATAATTTCTTTGGATTTATAGTTTCTTTCATGGGCGATCATCTCCAAGCGACGCCACTCAAGAAAAGTGAGATCCTGAAAAACAGGACAATTTTTCATGATGCGGTAAAGAACCCTGACTCTGCGAAAACGCGAAAACATACCTGAAGGATTTAACAGGCAGTCAGAAAATGAAAAGCCTCTTTTTAGAAAAGACTTAAGATTGGTTATATTCTATTTTTACGTAAAAAGTCGAAATTAGGGTTTCGAATACCCATTCGGATTTTTTACGTGCCATTTCCAAGCACTCCCGATAATCGCATCCAAATTGTCAAACTTTGGTTTCCATCCCAGTTTTTCACGGGCTTTGAGGGCACTGGCGACCAGGCGGGGGGGATCTCCGGCCCTGCGAGGGCTTTCAATGACTTTAATCTTTTTGTCGGAAACCTTTTCGCAGGTCTGAATGACTTCTTTGACACTGCTCCCCTTCTCCGTCCCAAGGTTAAAACAATCACTCTCAGGGTAATCCAAGGCCAAACGGTGGGCCTGATATAGATCCACGATATGGATATAATCTCGGATACAAGTCCCGTCTGGGGTCTCATAATCATTCCCGAAGACTTCGACATGATCTTTCTGGCCTAGGGCTACCCTCAGCACATTCGGGATTAAATGGGTCTCGATCTTGTGGTCTTCCCCATATTTTTCGCTCGCCCCCGCCGCATTAAAATAACGCAAGTTCACATGTTTCATGCCATGTAATTTATCGAACCATGCCAAGACCTTCTCGAACATCAGCTTCGACTCGCCATAAGGGTTAATGGGTCTTTGAGGCAGGGTCTCGTCCATGGGCATCCGTTCCGGCACCCCGTAAGTCGCACAGGTCGAGGAAAAGACGAATTTCTTGACCCCGGCATTTACGGCCGCTTCGAGGAGGTTTACCGCGTTGCCGACATTATTGCGGAAATACTTTGCGGGATTAGTCATCGATTCGCCAACGAGGGCATTGGCAGCAAAATGCATGACGGCCTTCGGCTTGTATTCATTCATGGCCCCCGCAATTTGCTCCATGACACCAAAGTCACCCTCATAAAATTTCGCCCGGGGATCCACCGCCGCGCGATGGCCCTCAGAGAGATTGTCAAAAACGGCTACTTCGAGCCCTTCATTGAGCATTTGTTCCACACAGATACTGCCGATATAACCGGCCCCGCCAGTGACGAATACTTTCATAGGCGGTTATTCCACAGAAATGCGGCCCTTTTGCCAAGCAATTTGCGTCAGGCTCCCATTTCTTTTTTTAATGTTTCCATGAAGTATTTGATATTCACCCAAGGCACATTGGGCGGGATCAAGTGATCGAACCCCGCCAGATATCCTCCACGGGCAAAGAGGCGGACTGCTTTATCGATTTCTTTATTCATCGCGGCTTTGTCCTTTGTGAGGGCATTTTTGTCCAGTCCCCCGATCAACCCGAGTTTCGGATATTTTATCCCGTACTCCTCGACGTCACTCCCCGCTTGCGCTTCAAACGGGAAAAAGGCATTTACCCCGTGTTTGGTGACCACATCGACAATCATGTCCACCTTCCCGTCAGAATCCACACAAATAACTGGAATGTCGTTGGCTTTGGCAAACTCGTGTATCCGGTCGTAATGCGGCATCATGAATCGTTCCATCATCCGCCCCGAGATCAATGAACCATTTTTTCCGGCCATATCCTCCCAGATATGGATCATGTCGACTTTGACCATTTTTATCGCATCCTGATAAATTTCCAGCCACAAATCCGTCAGCGTCGTCATAATATCTTCAATCCACTCAGGATCATCCCCGAGGGTGTACATGAATTGCTCGACCCCGATTAAATCACGCACTGTTCCAAAGACACCCCATGGAAAATGCCCCAACTGGACAGGTGCATCCGTGGTTTTCATCCTCTGGACAAATTCCGCCATCCGCGCGAGTCGGTCTATAATGGGTCCCTTGAGCCTTTCAGCCTTATACTTATCCCAGTCCTCCTTACTTTTAATCGGGTAATCAAGAAATTCCGGCATGGAATGTCCGTCAATGCGGTTACGCATTTTAATCCCACGCCAATCAATGGACACGACATGTTCCTCATCACGGCTGATCTCTTCATATCCAAAATGCGGCCATGCTCCCATATCCATGGGTGCTTCCTGCCAACCATCTGATATCCCGAAATACCGAGCCATATCAAAATCCTGAATTCCGGATTCTTCCTTCCAGCGCCTCGTAGTATCTCCCCATGGGGCCCAGCCTAACCACCAGACAAAAGGCGGTTTATCCGTGGGTTCACACAGGAGCGTTTTAATAATCCGCTCGCGATTGGTTAGAGTACCTATCGTTTGTTTTTTTGCCGATTCCTGAGTGGGTGTCATACGTATAATCGTATCTTGTTATGTCCAAATAAGAATGGATAGAATCGTCATTTAAATGCAAAAAACCGTGAATAATCAGGACTTTTTTACACTTTTTTTTCATTTTTTGGCATTGTATCAGGCCACCGTGTCCGTTATTTTCTCCGAACCGTATGTCCATTACCACATCCTACAAACAAGCCTTTTTTGCCACTTGGGTGGGGATTCTTGTAAATTTATTGATCTCCGTATTAAAACTCACCGGCGGAGTCATCGGTCACAGTTCAGCTTTGATCGCTGACGGGTTAGAATCCCTCTCGGACATTGGCTCCTCCCTTGTCCTGCTCGTGGCTCTCAAAATCGCCCAACGCCCGGCTGACCCCAATCATCCTTATGGCCACGGTAAAGCTGAAAGTCTCGGCTCTGTACTTGTCGCCATGACATTAATGATTGTGTCCATCATGATTATCTGGAGTGGGATTCACCAGATTATTTCCAAGGACTACTCAGTTCCGTCCTTCATCGCCCTTTGGATCGCGGTTGTATCCATTATTGCCAAAGAAGCCCTGTACCAATACAAAGCCCGCCTGGCCCGCAGGATCAATAGTTCATCCCTCATGGCCGAGGCTTGGCACCACCGTTCCGATGCGATCTCCTCATTAGCCACAGTCGCCGCCATCGGGGCTGCAATGTACTGGGGCCAGCAATTTGCCTGGATCGATCCTGTCGCCGCGATTTTGATCGGGTTGATCATCGCCTTTATCGGCGTGAAGACTTTTATTTCCACAGCCGGGGAACTCATGGATGAACAAGCCTCCCCCGTGCTCATTGAGAGAATCCGGGCGATTGCCTCCACCGAAAAAGGGGTCTTGGCCGTCGAGAAAATCCGGGTACGCAAATCAGGGGTCACCTATCAAATCGATCTCCATTTGGAGGTCGCCCCCGAAATGCCCGTAATCGAAAGCCATGACATCGGACACCTGGTCCAACGTAATTTAGTCAAGCAACTCGACGGAGTCACCTCCGTTCTCGTCCATGTGGAGCCATTCCGCCCAGGCCACCAACCAGTCGAGTTATTTTAAAAAAATATGCCACTCGAAGAAGACCATCACAAAGGTAAAAACACGGAAAACCATCACGACGGGTCTTTTCGTAAGAATGTTGCTGCCGTTATCCTGAATTCAAAAGGTAAAATCCTGATTGCTGCCCGTCTGGACTATCCGTCGAGTTGGCAATTCCCCCAAGGCGGTGTCGACAAAGGAGAAACTGAAGAAGAAGCCATCATGCGTGAGGTAAGTGAGGAAACCGGCATTTATAGTGCTCGAATCCTTAAAAAAAGCCGGAATATCCACAGTTATAGTTTTGCAGGTAAATCCCCTTTCAAAAAAACAATCGGACAAAGCCAACTGTATTTCCTGATTGAATTCTATGGGAATGACGATGAGATCTCACTCACAAATGGAAAACACCGTGAATTTTGTGATTGGAAATGGATCACCCCCGGCGAATTACCCATCAAGGATGTTTATAAACCACGCCAACCGATTTATCTCGATGTCATCAAAGAGTTTTTTAATATCGATTTACTTTAAACCCGATAAAAAAATGTTCCTTACTCATAAACCAATACCCCATTCGCTCATTCTTTTTTTTATCTTAATAGAAATGCTGTTC
>JAWXBN010000019.1 GCA_034440155.1 Verrucomicrobiota bacterium
CAGTGCTGTGGTGAACCCCTTTTTCTGTAGGGCGAGCGGCCCTGCTTGCCGAATGCCGGATGGAACCAGAGAAACTCTGGCCCGTAGCAACCGAGCCGGTCGCCCTACACGCGGAAAATCATGGGCCTTTGCGTGAAACTTATTTTTCCCAGAACGTTACGGGGAAGCATCCTCGGTCCCCGCGTGTTTCACCGCCATTTTCGCGCAAATTGTCCCGGCTGGCGGATAATCGGGAGGGGATGATGTCAGCGGGCATAAGCGAGCGGTTCCTGACGGTCGCGGAGAGTGGCACGGCCATCTTGGCCGTGTTTTTTCCGATCCCGCGGGGGAGACGCCCGTGCCACTTTCACCGCCATTTCTGAGCAAATTGCTCCGGAGGTGTTTGGGGTCGGAATGGTTCCATCGGGCGGGGATGCACGGGCTGGACAATCGGAAGATTATCCCTCCAGTTGCGCGCACAAATTTCTCCTTTTGCGTTCATCGGAGGACTTGTGCCAGGGAAGAGATGTTACGATGTCGGATAAGGTATTTCGCGGACGGGGCGGTACTGGGGAGCCGGGAATTTGTGGAGAATGTCTTTGAGCGGAATCGGAAACTCTATGGTCAGAAAAGACAAGAAGGAGCCCGACCCATGAAAGGGGCCGCCCAATGGGGCGACCTCATGACCGTCCGCGATCTACGACTGGATACAATCACTGTTTCCGCGTAAGAAGAAAGAATAGTGAAATAGGGCAGGCTGAGATTTAAGATTATTTTTCCAGCAAATCGCTCCCGCAGGCAAGTGAGGGCCTTTACCGAGATGAAAGATGGATGGAAAATAATTTCCCCGGAGTAAAAAGGCTTTATCATTCTGAAAAAAATGCTTCTATATTTCATCTCGAATCCCAATCCAACCCGCTCTAATTATGAAAATAAAATCGCTCTTTTTTACTGTGCTCTTGATGGGCCTCAGCATCTCCTCCACCCTGGCTGGCGGGAGTATTGAATGGGTTGAAGCCTCGAAAAAAATCGCCAAGGACGATCGGGATTTTGTCAAAATCATTAACCACCATTTCAAAGTCGATGAAATCGGGAGTGCCGTCAGGATCGGGACGGATACCCCAAACAAGGGCGAACGTGTCGCTCCTTATACTTTTGATGCGGTTTTTATAAAAACCGGAGAAATGTACACCTTGGTGCTCCAGCCTAACGAGGACTACTCCATCACACACCGTTACACGGTCCAATGGACTCCCCTTAAAAAGTAGTCGATCCCCGGTCGAATTACCCACCCCTATCCGCTTATGAAATATTTAAATCATATTTTACTGTATCCATCCGTTACTCTTTTATCGCTCCTCATTTTCTCGGGCGGGTGCTCGAAACAAGAATCCCCCGAAAAGCCGGGCGCCGCAGAAAAATCCATATCATCACTAAATGAGTCAGTCCCTAAAACCCCGGTCGAAGAACCCCCTTTCTTGAGCGAGGACGGTAAAATCATTATTACAAAAATGATTAAGGAAGATAAAATCATTCCCAAGGGTAAAGAAGGGGCCAAATGGACCGGCCCGGGTAAATTCACCCTTTATTATATGGAGCAGATCGACATGCGTACTGCGCCAAAAACGGTAAAAGAGACCGCCAAAATGGCTGATGGGAAAAGGGTAAGCTTCTACTGGTCGGGCACAGATTCCCGAAATGCCCACATGGAAGCCACCGTCGAAGTCATTGACCGCAAAGGTACGCGCCGTATCGGCACACGTATGGACGATGGAAGCTGGGTGGAGCTCGATCAAGATTCTTATGGGTTAGGTAATAAAATGAACCCTTTGGCCCCTTGGCGTCATGTCGCAGCAGACCAATCCCTCTATCCATTCGGCAGCCGACTCTACGTCCCTTTGTCTGACGGCAAAGATAATCAAAAAGTGCGTAAGGAACCCCTTGATGGATTTTTCTGGGTCGCCGACACTGGTGGTGCCATCAAGGGCAATTTGCGCTTTGATGTCTATGTCGGCTCGGAAAGTGTTTTTCATGAAATGGGTCATAATGCCCCCACAAAAAGGGTCGAGGCACGGATCGAACCCCCTCCGTCCCTGCCCACTGCTTGGAAGCCGGTCAATAAGGATAACATTAAAAAAATCCTCCAAGGCATTGGATTGTTGCCGGCGGGGAAACCCTCGGATGAGGATTATAAAATAGCCCTGACAAAATTCCAGAAACAATTCAAACGTATCCCCGTTCAGGAACTCGGCAATGACCGCTCTGCCGTCACATACTGGTATCTCTCCCAAGCCGCCAAACAATTAATCGAGGCTGACAAAATCACCAAGGCCGCGGGCAAGGTGGACGCCAAACCTTTACCCGATGAGAAGAAAAAGGAAAAAGGGTAGCCGGTGACCTGTTAGTCGGATCCAGTGTAAAGGGGCGTATCCATGAGCTGTGGCTTTGCCGGGGAAAGTACGCCGCTTAAAAAAGGCTTTTTTACTGGCGGGGGACAAGTGGCTCTGGTAGAAAGTCTGAGAATATGGATGAAGAGCAACTTGCTGCGGACAAAGAAAAACTCCAACGCCTCCGGCAATCCCTAAATACTGTTCTCTTTGGTCAAGCGGAGCTGATCGACTCCGTGATAATCGGACTCTTGGCCCGCGGGCATATCCTGCTGGAGGGTCTTCCCGGCCTCGGCAAAACCCAGCTCGTTAAAGGCCTGAGTGCCGCCCTCGCCTTAAATTCCAAACGTATCCAATTCACCCCCGACCTGCTGCCGGGTGATATTACGGGGAATCCCATTCTGCAAGAAGTCGACGGACGTAGGCAATTTATTTTCCAGCCTGGACCCTTGTTTGCAAACCTGGTCTTGGCGGATGAGATCAACCGCGCTTCGCCCAAAACCCAATCCGCCTTACTCGAGGCCATGCAAGAGGCGCGTGTGACAGTCATGGGTGAGACACATGCATTACCTACCCCGTTTTTTGTGTTGGCGACACAGAACCCGATCGAGCTAGAGGGGACCTATCCCTTGCCGGAAGCGCAGCTCGACCGTTTCCTTTTTAAACTCGATGTCGGACGTGGCAGTGTCGAGGTCTTGCAACAAATCATTCTTCACCGCGAGATCGGTATCGACCCGGTAATCACCCCGGTGCTTTCCCATGATGAATTGATCCATTTGATCGCCGCCACTCGGAAAATTTTCATGCCGGAGGTGGTCGCAAATTATATCGCGCGGGTCGTTGATGCGACGCACCCCGGGCAAATTGCTGCGTCAAAAGCGGTTAAATACGGGGCCAGCCCTCGAGCGGCCCTCGCTCTGGCGGCAGCCAGTAAAGCCCGTGCCTTGCTTGAGGGGCGCTTGAATGCGAGCTTTGAAGACGTGCGTGCCCTCGCCCGTGCCGTGCTCCAACATAGAATCATCCTTGAATATACGGCTAAGCTCGAAGGACTCACGACGGCAAAGGTCGTCGAGCAAATTTTGCAAGAGATCCCGGCACAACCACTTTCCTCGCCAAAGACGCTCAGTTCGGCCAAAATGTAACCATGCAAAGCCCTCCCTTCTCCCGCTTTCTGATGCTAGCCGCCATTGTCTGGTGCGCATGGGTTTCCTTCGGCGGGGTGACGAATGCCTATGATAAGGCGATCCCAGTGAGTTTTGATAAATCTAAAGGTGTGGACATCGGGATTACGACGGCTTATGAAAATGTTCCTTCTACCGGATTTGTCCCTTTGGAAATCCGTATCGCAAATTATTCCGGGCGCACAGTCAATTACGAACTGGCCACCCGCCCTGAATATTATGGGAATTACGACTACGGGATCGCATTCACCCAGAAATTCACGGTCCCTAATAAAACAACAAAAGTCTTTAGCATCTATGTGCCTGTGCCAAATGCCGATGACCGTTCTTATTTTAGTCCCGGGGGATTTTCTTTCCGTGGTTATGCCGTGAATAATGGGGCCGGTCATATCAGTTATCCTTCAAATAATTCCGGTGGTGGAAAACCACGGACGGGATTTATGCTTGTTAGCCAAGATATATCTGCGACATCTTGGGAGCCCACCCGCCTGTCACTGGATAGCAGTGGTCAATCCCTTTATGGCAGCTCGATTAAGCCCGAGTCATTGCCGCGCAATTGGCTCGGGTTCGCCGGGGTGGACTCGGTCTGGCTGGCAGAATCTGATTGGTCTAAAATGGCACCGGAATCACGGGAAGCACTCAAAGAATGGTTAATGCAAGGTGGCCATCTTTTTATTGCCTCCCAAAGTATTGCGGAATTTAATCTTGCCGACCTTGGGATTAAATCAGCGGGTACCGGGATCAGCACCTACCCCGCTTGGTTGGGGACGGTGACGCTTCTGCCTTGGGACGGAAAAAGCAATTTGCTCCTGCCAAATATGCAAAATGCCGCGATCACTATCCTTCTAGATCGTAACGAGCTCAATATGCAGATTTCAGAAGGATATAAGGATCAGGGAAATGCCTCATTTACTTGGCCTTTACTTTTAAAGATGCCCGATGCGGCTGCAGCAGGTTTTTTAGTTTTGATTTTTATGGTTATTTTTGCCGTGCTGGTGGGGCCGGTGAATCTCTTTGTTTTTGCACGGGACCCTTTCCGCTTCCGTCTTTTTTGGACAACCCCACTCATCTCTCTAGCCACGAGTTTATTGCTCGGGGGACTAATTCTGATCAAGGATGGTCTAGGCGCATCTGGTCAAGCCCTGACCCTTATCTACCTGCCTGCAGGAGAGAATCGTGAGGTGCGTATCCAGGAGCAGTGTACGCTGGGCGGGTTGCTCCTGAACCGGCGTTTCAAGATGGAACAACCGGCTTTCCTTGTTATGCTGAAGCTGAATAATAACTATGATAATCGCAGGGTGATGAATGTGAATGAGCTAAAGACCTACTCTGGCGACTGGTTCGCCAGCCGCTCTGTCAGTGGGCATCTGCTCGTCAGGATGGATCCTTCCCGAGCCAGGGTGGAGGTCGTGAATAAGGCGCCATTCAACGAAAAAAACCCGCCTCAAATTATTTCCTCGGTTGAAACCCCCTTGGAAGAATTTTTCTTTGTGGATGAATCGAAACAGTATTGGAAAGCCGCAAATGTCTCCAGTGGACAAAAAACGGTTCTGACACCCTCCTCCCCCGCCGCCTTTAATGAATTCCTGTCAAAATTCACCCTGAAAGCCGGGGCAAGGATCAAATCTGTGATGAGTGATGCCCTCGTTAAGGGCGCGGAAAACCATTTCTACGCAAGTTGCGCGGAGCCCAATAAACAATTGATTCCGACATTAAGCTCTATCCGTTGGCAATTTGCATCGGCCTATATCGTGGGTGAAGCCACCGGCGTGGAGAAATTCACTCCTGAGGTCAAAGTCATCCCGGTGAATGCCCCGCCTGATGTGCTGGGGAAAATGAATGAAATTCTCGGAAGCCAATCCTCGGCGACGGATACCTCCTCCCCCACAAATAACCCGCCACCGGTGGTGAGCCCATGAGCCAAGACGTCATCATCGAAGTCCATGACCTTTACCGCCGTTTCGGCCGCATCATGGCGGTTAATGGCATTTCATTCAGCGTGAAACGCGGAACGGTCGTGGGATTTATCGGGGCCAACGGGGCGGGAAAGACCACGACGATGCGGATTATGACGACCTTAGATTTTCCTAATGGAGGCATGGTCAAGGTCAGTGGTTTTGATACGGTAAATTCGCCTAATGAAGTCCGCAGGCGCATCGGATGGATGCCTGACGCTTTCGGTACATATGAAAATGTCACGGTCTGGGAGTACCTCGACTTTTTTGCGCGGGCATTTGGTTACAAAGGGGCTGACCGGCAGAAACGCCTTTTGGAGGTTATGGAATTCACCGAGCTTTCCCCGCTGGCTTCCCGTGATATGAGTAAACTCTCCAAAGGCCAGACCCAGAGGCTTTGCCTGGCGAGGACACTGATCCATGATCCGGAGTTACTCATACTCGACGAGCCAGCCGCCGGGCTTGATCCAAAGGCACGGATTGAATTCAAACAACTCGTCAATCTCCTGGCTCGTCAGGGGAAAACCGTTTTTATCAGTTCACACATCCTCTCCGAGCTCGGGGAGATGTGTGACACGCTCGTTTTTATCGATCAAGGCCGTCTCGTGCACCACGGTGATGCCCAAACCCTGAAAGCAGGTGGGGCAAAATCCCTGATTGAAGTCAAGGTATCCGAAAACGTGGAAACATTACTGAACTGGGTGTCGATGAATCCCGGGATGAAAGTGTATGAAACCATGCAAAATGGCGCACGCCTGACTTTCGAGAATCCGAGTGATGACTTTGCCCGTGAGGCATTACGCCGGATGATCCTCGACGGGATCGCCGTCAGCGATTTTCACCGGCAGGAACGTCGATTGGAAGACGTCTTTGTCGAGATGCTTAAACAATCGAATGCCCCGGCCACTACCCCGCAGCTACCGGAGAGAACCATGTCGGTGACTCCGCCGCCTTTACCCCCGCCACTGCTGACTCACCCACCCACCACATGAAATTTTCCTTTACCCATTTTACTGATCACCTCAGTCCGGTTCTCGTAAAGGAACTGCGTCAAGGCCTACGCACCCGCGCCTTTATTGCATTTTTCCTGATCCTGCAGGCACTCCTGATCCTGACTGTCTTCGGGGACTTGGGAGAATCTTTAGGGGCGTCGTCTAAGGGGAGGGGAGGCTCCTCCGAGGTTTTTTGGTTTTTTATCGGGGCCGCCCTCTTGTATTTTCTGCCCTTACGCGGTTTTTGGGCCGTGAGCACTGAGATTAAGTCGAATACTCTGGAGTTGATTTTCCTCTCCCACCTGACGGCTTGGAGGATCGTGGTGGGGAAATGGACTTCCTTGATGGCCCAGACATTCCTTTTTGTCTGTGCGGTATTGCCTTATATGTTGCTGCGGTATTTTGTCGGCGGGATTAATCTGATTGAGGATTTCCAGATTCTTTTGATCATGTTTCTGGGTTCTGCATGCCTGACTGCATTTTCGGTGGCCGTTTCCGCATTTAATTCAAAGATCGCGACGGGCCTCTTCAGTTTTGGCGGTATTATACTTATCTCCGTTTTGGGGGCATTCATCACCACTTTCGGGCGGCGGGGTACATCCATCAGTGAGTCTGATTTCTATATCATTTTTCTTTCTCTCGGCAGTCTTTTTCTGATGACGATGCTTTTGGTGGGTGCCTCGAAAATCGCACCACCTGCGGAAAATTTTGCAAAATGGAAAAGGATCATGGCCCTTTTGGGTTTGGTCATTTCTATTAGTTTTATGGCCTTTGATATCGCCCCAGAGTTATCCTTGGTTGTTGTCGCTCTTTTGACATTTTTCATCTGCTTTATTGCTCTGGGGGAGGAACCCCGTTTTATCCCGAGTATCTGTAAACCTTTTGTCAGGAAAGGGGCCTTAGGCCGTTTGTCCGGTCGTTTTTTCTACCCGGGATGGCCTTCAGGGGTGAGGTTTACCCTGTGTGTAACCGTGATTCTCTTTTTAGCGGCGAGTTTGTCTTCCGAGATAAATCACAAGTCCATTATTTTTACCCTCGCCCTCCTTGCCTCCTTATTGGCCCCGTTGGCTCTTTTAAAATTAATCCCGCTGAATTCGGAGGGAGTCGAAAGGCTCGGTTATTTCCCCTTACAAATCGGGCTTTTGATCGCTTCTTACGCGTTAATGATCTTAGCGCAAATTTTTAATGTCTGGCGCGATTTTATTGAGGTCATTATCCCCCACACGACGGTCGCCAAACTAGCCTTTGACGCAGGCCGCACGAATGACTGGGGAGTTCCCGCGGTTTATTTCGGTTTCCTTTCTGCGGCCAGCCTCGTCATCCTGATTGTCAAAATGCTCCCCCTCGACCGTAAAATGAGGGAGACCGAACAAATCGCCATCCAAGAGATCGAACAAGAAAAACAAACCACGACTGTCTCCTAGGGCCCCGATTAGTCATTCGCCGTAAATTGAAAAGATTTGAAAAGAAAATCAAATTGTTGATACAAAAATCACAGTAAATTCTTTGGGAAGTCAGGCCGTCCCAAGAGACCTTTGAGCGTCGTTATTTTGTTTATCATTTTGACACCTTCTCTGCTTGGTTCGACTGCGGCCGGTGTTGTCGGATGGCGTATCTGGGCATCCGAGCTGTATTTTTGCCGACAGGATTCGCGCCGACGAATCGTGAAAATAACAGCCCGGGATTTTGGTTTATATGATTTCAGAGAATGTGCGGCGAAATGCTCGGGGGGTACGGCCCATGACGCGGCGAAATTGCCGGGAAAAATAGTTACTGTCTGAGAATCCGCATGCCTGGGAGATGGCCGTTATCGAGTGGCTCCCGTCTTTAAGGAGTTCTCCCGCCTGTTGTACACGGAGCTTGAGCAAGTAATCTACCGAATAATGTGCCCGACATGCGAGGTCCTCTAAGCGTAGGGGATCATGAAAATGAGTCTCCATATGACTGACCGTCTGGGCTAATGGCAGTGATGAGTCGTCACCGGGCGCACGGTCCATGTAGGCCCGGCACAAGAGCGCTACATACTGACTGAATACCCCTTTTAAGACCGTCTGATAACCCAGATTCTTTTCTGTAAACTCCCTGATCATGGTGTCGATAAAATGTCGGGCCTTTGTTCAATGTGAGCCTTTGAGGCGGAGACGGTTTTTGAATATACTGGCTGGATCAAGGACAAACAAAGCATGGTACCCGGCGAGTTTCTTCAAATCCTCTGATATTGGCCGTAAAAAATCGGCAGGATCAAACATCACGTGGCATTGATGTAAGTCCTCCATTTTCTCCAAAGCGTGGGTAGCCCCGGGATTGATCACATAGACGTCGCCAGCCCGGATGATATAATCCCCACGACCTGCCTGATGTAGAGCGGTGCCCTTTGTCACGAGGACTCATTCGGTAAATTCATGGCTGTGACGAGGGAATTTCCCCATGTGGGATCGGCCAGAGACGACTTCAAACCGGAAACCTGGAACGGCTTTGAGATCCTTATACCTGAACTTTTTTGGCATGATCGGATCATGCTATATTTTGATCATAAACTCAAGGAATAGCTCGGCAAGATTATCATATGCTCTTGTGACACAATTTGGATATCCCCCCCCTATGAAATCCTCCCATCAAAACATCCTCGTCACAAAACTCACCCTCCCTCACACGCTCTGGGAGCTGCGCACTCCGAAGGTGAAGAGCGTTAAAAAAATTCCCCTCGGGAAATCCACGCAGGCTCTGGCCGCTGGTGGCATATCCGTAAAAATTAAAACTGTTTTTAATCCAAAAATGAAGGTTTTTAAGAAGGACTGCGCCGAAGTCATCATTGAATTATACAACCCCGGCGAGAAACCGGTTTCCTTCAACCTAAAGTGGACATTACCATTCCAAAACCAAAAACAGGCACCGCGCTGGCTGATTCCTTCCCTCTTCTATAAGAAAAACCCGCAAACCTTCATCGACTGGCTTCCTTCCATCGATGGGCCAAATGATGTCCCCAAACTGGTTAATGATTACTGGACCTTCCGCAGTGATCTCATGGCCGTGCCCATGGTCATGGGCTGGCAGAGTGCCCTCGGTTCTGTCGCTATGGTCATGCCCGAGCGTCAACTAGGCGCCATGACAGCCATTGGTTTCGATAATAGAGCTGGGCAATTTGCTCTGGTGGGAGCCTGGCCCCGACGGGAGGAGCCCCGTCCGCGTGATCTTTCCTGCCACACAAAGGTCGCTGAACAAGTCGCCAAAGGCGAGGAGACCTCAGAGATAGAGTACACCACACTCGACCCGAAGGAAAAGAAGGTCATTTCTTTCTGGCTCTTTGATGGGGACGAAGACCCGCACGCCTACTCCCCTATCCTCCAAGAGACTTTCGCGCGCTGGGACAGCCAATACGAGATCACGCCTTGGTATCCCACTGCGGATGCCATGCATCACGCGGCACACGGCCTCTACGTCTGGCACTACGATGATGAATATCGTTCCCTCTGGGAAACAGGCCATTATTACCCCAGTGCCGCGACAAATCCCCAACACGTTCACCGCTACGAAATGCATACGGGATTCGTCAGCGGCACTCCCTACGCGCATGCCCTGCGCCAGTACGGCCTGCGTTTTGGCCGCAAGGATGAGGCCGAGGCGGGGCGCAAATTGCTCGACCATATATGCGAGAACCTCACCCCGTGGGGCAGTTTCTGGTCTTGTTATTATAAAGAGGGCAATCGTTGGGGCAGCGGCTGGCATTCAGCCGAGGAATGGCAGACGACGCCCGGCAAACCTTCACAAGAACTCCCGGCCCGCACACTGGCTGACGCCACACTTTACACTGCCCGTGCAGCCTTGGCAGAAAAAGCGAATCTCAAAAGTAAAAAGCTCTGGACCGATGCCGTCATTAAAAACTGTGACTTTGTCAAACGCATCCAGCGCAAAGACGGAAATCCCGGGCAGGGCTATGACAAGGACGACGGGCACGTCATTTACTGGGAAAGTCACGAAGGCCTCCTCTGGATCGCCGCACTCGTCGAGGGTTATCGCCTGACCGGGGAAAAATCCTATCTGGAAACAGCCTGCCAGGCGGGGCGTTATTACGAAACAGCGGTTCGTGACGCCTACATCGTCGGCGCACCCGAAGGGACTCGTTATCAGCCCACCTCTGAGGACCCGATGAATGGAATCATCTCCTACGTGAACCTGTGGATGGAGACAGGCGACAAACTCTGGCTCGAGCTAGCAGGGCTCTGCGGTGAATTCCTCATGACCTATCGCTGGCAGTATAATGCCGTCTTCCCCGCCTTGAGCACCTGCGGCATATACAAGATGAAAACCAAAGGCTGGGACATCTCCTCACCGAATAACGTTTGTCTCCACCCTTACGGTCTGGGCTGTGTCCCCGAGATGATCGAGCTCTGGAAAGCTACCGGCGACGCCTATCTCATGAAGCAGAATGCAAATTGCATTTTGGCCCTGCACCAGATGATGCCGCCGTATGACGGGTGTCTGGATGCCAAACGCGGCATGATGACCGAGCGTTATTACCAGACCCAGGATGACGGGGGCAAGGGACAGATCATGCCCGTGGCCCATAGTTGGTGTACAGGGCTCATCCTTCTGACGGGACTGACCCTGCAAGACAAAGGCCATCTCTACCTTGAGGAGGCCACGGGTGCACTCTTCGTCTGTGAAGCCGTGACTGTGCGCAAATTGCGCGGAGGTTATGAAATCACTAACCCCTGGATGACCGACCTGACACTCAAGCTTGTCGTCCGCAAAACCAAGGGCTCAAAGAAAAAGTATCCCGCGCAAATTGTGCTGAAAGCTGGCGAGATAACCACGCTCAAAACCTGAGTCGGTCCCGGTCAGATTTCCTTTTTTTCACCCTCCTAAAGGACTAAAGGAGTTTCATATCGGTTAATATATAATCCGTGATGTCCCAGGCGTCTTTACCCGTGAGTCCGTCCCCTTTCCAAAAGGGAGCATCGGGGTCCTTGACCACCCCGGTTTCCAGACCGATGGCCGAATTCCAGATTTTGAACGTGGAACACGGGCTGAGCTTTTCAGAGCAGGCGATGGTGTCCGAGCAGAAAGTCTCCCCGGTCGTGCAATCGTTCAGGACAAAGGCCGCAGTCTTTCCATTAAAAGATTTTTCCAAAGTGCTTTGAGGGATCGTTAATGCTTGTTTTCCTGAATACAATCCGGATACGGTCGCGAGGAAAAACAGGGAGAGGAGGCTTATCTTCATCTATGAGTTATAGGGGCGGAATGAGGGATTTTGGAAGATTTGACGAGTGATAGGATTTTTTTTGCCGTGACGAGATCTGCGGAGTGGACTATACCCACCAGACGATGACTAAACTCTCCTCAAAAACAAAACCCAAGCTCCTGTGTTTCGGTGGGGCATGGGGAATCATGGATGATCCTCAACACCGAGGGATCACGCGCCGCGAGGCCATGATGATGAATAAAAAAGCGGGTTTTGACGGTGTCGCTGTCGGTGCAGACGGGGAAATGATCCGTGAGACTTATGAGATCGGGCTGGAACGTCTCACCGGTATCAGCTGTAATGAAGAAACTTTTCCCGGCCAGTTATTGCTGGGGCATTCGACAAATTCCCGCCGGATCAATGTCCAATTCTACGATCATGACACTCCCCCGAAAGTCGCAGTGAGGGGCTGGCTCAAACTCGAGAAATTTGCCGAACAACTCGGGGCCAATGTCGATCTGGAGGTTCACCGGGACACATGCACGGAGACGCCGGAGAAAACGTGGGAGATTGCGGAGCGTTACCACCAGGCGACCGGGCGTATGATCCGTATGAATTTTGATTTTTCGCATTTTGCCTTGGTTAAACACATCGGAACCCCGTATGCCTCCCGGCTCCTCGACCGGCCCGAGCTCATCCAAAATGCGCGACAACTCCACTTGCGCGCCTTTAACGGGCACCATTGCCAGATCGCAGTGCTCGACGGACGTGGCAAGCTGACTCCCGAGGGTCGCGACTACCTTGATTTTGTCGATGCCCTACTGAAATGCTGGCTTAAAGGCGCAAAACCCGGGGATGAACTCTGCATCCTGCCCGAGCAACTCACTTGGGCCGGATACCAGCTCACTACTTTCCCACCCGTCTGGGGCGACATGTGTGCGATCATGCACCAAGCCCGCAAGACCTGGGCGGAAGCCCTCTGATATCCCATTTTCACGCACAAGGTTTGCCTTCCTCATCCATTTAAGGGGAACAAAGCAAATTGTTCTTCTCACCGGGGTTGTTGTTGTTAGGGTCGGGTGTGGTTATGCAAAATACTTTATTCATATTATGTGTTGGACGGGCAGTTTCCTCCTGTGATAACGGAGAGATTTGTTTATGAGTGGTGCCCGGGTCCAACGCCTGCGTATCCGAGTCAAACCGTCCGTGGAAGGGCATGTGCGGTGGGGGCATCCCTGGATTTACGCGGAGAGTATCCGGGAAGTGAACCGGGAAGGAGCCTGCGGGGAAACGGCGGTGATCTACGACCGTAAGGATGAATTCCTCGCCGCCGGGCTGTATGACCCGCATTCCCCCATCCGTGTGCGTCTGCTCGTCCGGGGGAAACCTGAGAATATTAATACCGCCTTTTTTAAAAGGAGGCTCCAAGAGGCTACAGCAAAAAGAAAACATTTTGCCCGGGAACAAACAGATGGGTACCGCATTGTCCATGGAGAAAATGACGGATTGCCGGGGTTTGTCATCGACCGTTATGCCGATACGATCGTGGTAAAGTTTTATACAGCGATCTGGTTTATCCATTGGGATGTCATCCGGCCACTGCTGGAGGAGCTTTTCCCCGGAATGCGCTGCGTGATCCGTTTCAGCCGCAATATCCAGTTACTCGCCCATGAAAAAATGAAATGGTCCGACGGGCAAATCCTTATGGGTAAACCGCTTGCAGGTCCTGTTGACTTCCAGGAAAATGGGATCCATTTCGAGGCCGACGTTTTGCGCGGGCAGAAAACCGGGTTTTTCCTCGACCAACGCGAGAATCGCCAGAAGGTGCGCGAATTATCCAAAGGTAGACGGGTCTTAAATCTTTTTAGTTTTACCGGAGGGTTTTCCCTTTATGCGGCGGCTGGGGGAGCGCGGGAAACCACGGATATCGATATCAGCAAACATGCTTTGGATAGTGCCCGGAGGAATTTCGAACTTAACTCGGCGAACGCAGCTGTGAGAGCATCGAAAAACCATTTTATCAAGGCAGATGCCTTGGAGTGGATCGCTGAGGATTTAAAACAATCTTTTGATCTGGTTATCATTGATCCTCCGTCGATGGCTAAACGTGAATTAGAAAAAACGGGGGCCATCCGGGCTTATACCCGGCTCGCGCGCCAAGGGGCATTACGGTTATATCCGGGAGGCATCCTGCTGGCGGCATCATGCTCAGCCCATGTCACCGAGGAAGAGTTTTTCGCCGCTGCCCAGGAGGGTGTCTCGTCAACAGGTCGCGCCTTTGAAGTGATCCACCAGTCCGCCCACCCTTTGGATCATCCGGCCACCTACCCCGAAGCCCGTTACCTCAAAGCCATTTATTTCCTCCTGAAAAGCTGAACTCGGTAAAAAACAGTTAATGGATAACTTTTCATCGAGGAACGGTCGGGGCTATCACCTTTAAGTCAGTAAAGGCCCCGTGCACTTTTCCTAAAAGATCGCTGGGACAGAAGGGTTTTTCCAGAAAGTTTGACATGCTCATATCAACACTAAAACCTTCAAGCAGGGGACCCGGATATCCGGACATAAAGACGACTTTTAATGACGGCCAATATTGTTTTAACCCTTTATAAAGCTCTTGCCCGTTCATTTTTGGCATGACCACATCCGTCAGGAGCAAATCGACTGGATGATCCGAGGTGATGGACAGCGCCAAGGCACTCTCTCCGTCCATCGCCGTATAGACATTAAAGCCTGAGTCGATAAGAATCTTTCGGCACATAGTCAGGATGATCATATTATCCTCGACGAGTAGAATGGTTTTTTTATGGGGGAGCGCGTAGGGGACAGGATGAGTCAGGGTTGATTGATGATCTGGCTGTTCCCCGGTTGATGCCACAAGAGGGAGGTAAATCCGGAAACAGCTTCCGTCTCCAGGCGTACTGGTCACACCCAAGAGCCCGTCATGTTGGCGGATGATTTCCATAGCTGTGGACAGGCCTAGTCCGGTTCCCTTGCCGATGTCTTTGGTGGTGAAAAATGGCTCGAAAAGACGGCTTAATACATTCGCATCCATGCCATGACCAGTATCGCTGACTTGAATCACGAAGTAGGAACCGGGTTTACCCTCCGGAAGGTCGTCCGCTTCCGAAATGGTTACCTCCTCGAGGGACGTGGTGAGGGTGATTTTGCCGCCATTGTCCATGGCATCCCTAGCATTGATGACCAAGTTAATGATGACTTGTTGGATTTGGGTTGTGTCCACATTGACCAAGAGATCATCTGCCACAGGGTCTAGGATGATCTTAAAGATGATATCCTCCCGTGTCAGGCGCTGGATGACTTTTGTGATATTCTGGATCATCTTGTTTGCATGGACTGGCAAAAGTTTCATCAATTTTTTACGCCCGTAAGATAAAAGTTGGCTCACGACTTCATTCGCCCTCTGGGCGGCCTCCAACACAATGGAGAGATCCTCGTGGATGCGAGACCCTTTTTTGGATTCCTCCAGGATTTGAGTCGTATAATAGATAATAGGAGTCAGCAGATTATTAAAATCATGGGCGATACCCCCGGCCAAGCGCCCGATGGACTCCACCTTTTGGGATTGAATGAGTTGTTCCCGGATTTTTTCACGGTCATGCTCCGCCTGTTTCCGCGCAGTGATATCAATGATTGCCGTCCGGCATTGTTTTCCTGATCCGGCAAGACATGACTCGATCCTGACAAAACATGGTTTATGGCCGTCCGCGTCCGGCAGTCCCACCTTATGGTCGGCTCCCGTGATGATCTCCACCTCGCAGAAGGCTTTTCCTTTGCTTTCGAAGGCATGTTTGAGGAATTCATCAAAAACGGGGCGTGAATCACTGCAAATAAAATCAACAAAACGCTGTTGGATCAATCGCGGACGTTGTGCATCTAGGAGGTTGGCAATAGTGAGATTTGCATGGAGAATGACTCCGTGGGTGTCGAGGGTCATGTACCCGATGGGTGAAAAATCATAGAGCTCGGTGTATTCCCGGAGACCGGCTTGGATATTTTCTTTATCTTGGTGCAGCTGCTCATTCTGCATTTCGAGCTCGATCTGGTGGATCTCCAGCTCTTGGATCAGTATCAAGTTGTCCAGATGTTCCGATGCTTTGGATGCATTCCGAGGATTTTTTTGAAATTTTTCTTCGGCACGCTGGCGCAAACTGGCGGATGTATCTGACTTTTTAATGGGATTTTCCATAACGATATTAGACGATCTTTTCCGATGATCAAGGCTAACGCCGAGTTCATGCTTTAGTGTCTGCCAATAAAAAATAGAATACAAGACTAAAGATTAAATCAGGCTTGCTCTCTTTTTTTTCACCGCATACCACTCCAGCCTTTCACCGGCATCTCGATCCCCATTAAAAATGGCTTGTGCATTTAAAAATACTGGCGGACAAACGAGTATCCGCTAGGGTTTATCACCGACTAAAATAACATTTATCCCCTATTATTTATGAATCAAATCGAAATTACCCATATCAGCACCACACCTGAGAGTCGTTGGAAAAAACAAAAAGTGCAAATTGCCTCCGGAAAAAAATCGAACCTTTATCTGGACGGTTCACTCCACCAGACTTTCGAAGGATTCGGCGGTTGTTTTAATGAATTAGGTTGGATCGCCTTGGAAAAATTATCCGTGGCCGACCGGAAAAAGGTTTTGGATGAACTCTTTGATCCGAAAGCCGGGTGCCGATTTAATTTCTGCCGGATGCCTATTGGTGCCAGCGATTACGGGGCGGAGTGGTATAGCCTGAATGAGAACGAGGGTGACTTCGCCATGAAGAAATTCTCGATCAAACGTGATGAAGAAATTTTGATCCCTTACATCCGCGAGGCGCTCAAACGCCGCAAAGACTTAAAAATCTTCGCCTCCCCCTGGAGCCCGCCCACTTGGATGAAGTTCCCAAAAGTCTATAACTATGGTACACTCATCTGGAAGCCTGAGTACCTCTGTGCTTATGCACTGTATTTTGTGAAATTTATCGCAGCCTATGCAAAACAAGGCATCCGGATCGACCAGATCCATGTGCAAAATGAGCCGGTCGCCGACCAGAAATTCCCTTCCTGCCTCTGGACGGGGATTCAGATGAAAGAATTTATCCGCGACTATCTCGCGCCCGCATTTAAAAAAGCCGGAGTCTCGGCGGAAATCTGGCTCGGGACACTGAATACCGATGATTATAATCATTTTATCCATGCCGTACTCAGCGATCCTAAAGCCCTCGCAGCGATTACCGGGGTCGGATTCCAATGGGCCGGGAAAGGCGCGATTGCCCGTACCGAGGAGAGTTGGCCCGGTATCAAGCTCATGCAAACGGAAAATGAATGTGGTGATGGCAAGAATAGCTGGGATTACGCCATCTACATTCATGAACTCATCCGTCATTACCTCAGCCACGGGGCGAATGCCTACGTGTATTGGAATATGGTGCTCGAGCCCCGCGGGAAAAGCTCTTGGGGCTGGGAACAAAATTCCATGGTCGTGGTCGATCCTAAAACGAGGAAGGCGACCTATACACCCGAATACTATGTCATGAAACATTTCTCGCATTATATTAATCCGGGAGCCGAACGCCTCGGTCTCGCTGGATCATGGACGAGTAATTCCACGGCATTCCAGAATCCTGACGGGTCTGTCGTGCTCAATGTGTGTAATCCCCATGCCCAAGCCCAGGAACTCACCTTTCAGCTCACGGAATCAAAAGTCTTCCGTATCCGACTGGAAGGACAATCATTAAATACCGTGGTCTTGAAAGTATAATGAGACTGACTGCTGCCTGAGAAAGTCAGATGTTATTTTCCGCAAACTGATCATAAGGCAGTGGGAAAAGGGTGAGTCACTGATATTTCAAGGGGCGACGCAAATTGCGCCTGCTCTTTTGAGGACTTCTCCCAAAAATCCTTACGACACAATAGAGCACAAATCAGAAGTTTAACGTCGAAAAATTAAAATTCCATAAGACAACAATTCAAAATACGCTGATGATCCGTAAGGAAGTTTGTATAAATACATACTCGGATGGACACAGACTTTTCTTAAGCCCAAACGGGGCAAAACCATACCAGCCCACGGGCAACGCCTTGGGTTTATCATCAAAAAAACAACCAGAGCCCTCTAGTGGCGACCCACTCGTCGGACTCCGGGATTTATGTGAGATTCCTTGTTTTCACCGCGCAATTTGCTCGGCGACGTTCACCTAGGCACACAAAACATCCAAAGATTTTTCCGACCGGAGGGATCAATCTCCCGTTTATCACTTTTATATGTGGAAAAACCTCAGATTCCATAAGATCACACTTCTGAAATCTCATATGATCAGAGTTAAAGTTTTTAACACCTTGGCCGTAATACCGTTTCAGCACCGTTGCCCCGCTCGCATCCCGCTGCTCTACGGGTTGTGTCCCGCCTGCCCATAGGAATTTATTTGTCGTGACC
>JAWXBN010000020.1 GCA_034440155.1 Verrucomicrobiota bacterium
CAACATCAACCACTTACAAAATATTATCCCCAAAATTCACCCCAAAAAAACCGTTTTTCACCGCCAGTAGCGGAAGTCGGGTTAATTTCCCCAAAAGTTGACGTTATCGATTTTTGGGCCCATTACTAATATATAATCCGCCGGTCGTTCCCGGAGGATTTTCACTAAAATCAAAATATTAAAAGGGAAAATATGGTAAATATAATTGATAAAGAAAAAGGACTAGGTGGTAGGCGCTATCAAGATAAAAGAAAAATACGCGGAAAAGTTAAACGAAAACCAGCGAAAAAACATGGTGGCATTTTTGCCCACAAAAACACTTGCCTGCTGGTCCATAATATAATGTTAAGCGCAAATAACGTAATGACCGATAATATGGATCAGCAAGTAGTAAACCAATCGTTTGATTTGTTTTGCATGAAAAAAGCACCCACGAACGAGGAATCGGCAGATGGCGATCAAAGTAATCAGCCGATTGTTAAAAAATCTGGCCAAAAAATAAAAAAGAAGAAAGAAAATACGGATGATCGTAAAAAATATCTCCAAAGAGGCGTTGAGATTTTAGCGAAGATAATCGCGAAGAAGCTATTGGGCGATAAAGAACAGAAGCGATTTAAAAAAATCGCGATTGATTTTTTCGGGCGGGATTTATTAATTAAAATCACCCCTCAATCCTTTGCTAATCGATATGACGAACTGCCTTTTGGTCTCGCAGCTAGTGCCGGTAATCATTCGCAAATTACACCTATTATATGGGCTGTTTTTGTGCAAAAAATTAACACTCCTAATTCGAGTGAAAAGGAAATAGTAAACAATATACGTCATGTTTTTGATGAGGAAATTAGCGGGACAACGAGCACGAATAAATTGAATGCCGTGCAAAAAAATCGGCAAATTGAAGGGTTTGTAAATTCAATGGGATGGCGGGAAAGTAAGTGGATAGACGAGGCTGTGGACATCGTCAAATATTACGATAAACTATCGCCTGGATTTGCGATTGAAATCGAAAAACATGCTATCGACTTGGCTTTTTGCGCAGAAAAAAAGCGAGCCGTTAAACTGCGGATTATGCAGGATCTTTTTCACCGCCAAATTGCCCCCTTGAGCCCACAGTTTAAAAAACGAATCCGGCGTCGCTCGCAGCGCGCAGGCTAAACGTTCTTTTCAAAAAACCCCCGCCTAGGCGGGGGTTTTTTATTCCAGATTCTATTTTTTTATTTCCTTCATTATTTCTTTGGTTGGATAGACCAGACAAACTGGTTGTTGGAGCGGTTCGAGTCGGGGAGGCCGGAGGAGAGGGTGGCTTGGATGCGAGTGGAGGACGAAGCTCCCGGCGTAGGGATGGGGATTTCCTGAGCGAATGATTGATTGGGATTTAAAACAGGAACCGCGTAATGCCGTGAAACTCCGTTAATATCGATATCGATCGTCGAGCTGTACATGACCGAGGTGCCGCGGTTTTGTATGGTGATGAGGGCTTTTGTTTGGCCGGAAGGGCTATTCCCTGTGGGGGGTAAGAAAATATCAGCGATAGCCGGGTCATTTATCCCCGTGGTATTACGGTTTATGATTCTCTTGTAATCAGGAATGCCATTGCCGAAATATTCATCGGGACCGGGTGCGCCTAGATCATTGGAGTGACTTATCAATAATTCTTTGATATCAGAGGGCCTCAGGGAAGGATCCTGCGATAAACCGGCGGCGATGATGCCAGAGATGACAGGGGTGGCTGCCGAGGTGCCGCTGAAAAGTGAAATCAATCCATCTTTGCCCGCAGCTGAAAGACCGACTCCGGGGGCGGCGAATGTGACTCCATTGGCAGCATTGGCATGAGCAAAACGTTCACGGTTCGCATCCACAGCCGTGACAGAAATCACCCCCGGGTAACGGGCTGGGAAAGGAAGCTGGTCAAATCCTTCATTCCCCGCCGCTGCCACCAGGATAATGCCTTGTGTCTGGGCCCGACTGACGGCTTCACGTAGGAGGGCGTTATCACCATAGGAGCCCAGACTCAGATTAATCACACGGGCTCCTTGACTCATCGCAGAGTCGATGCCTTGAGCCACGGTAAAGCTGTTTCCTACCCCCTCGGCATTGAGTACTTGGATACTCAGGAGATTGGCTGACGGGGCTACGCCTGGAGCTGCGGGTGTCGTCCCGCTTAATATCGATGCGACAGCGGTGGCATGTGTACTGTAGACTGGAGACTCCCCCGCAGGATCAGTCACCAGATTTTGCTTTTTGATTTGAACCCCGCTCAAGGCAGGGTGATCCATCACACCTGTATCAAGGATGGCCACGGTAATCCCTTTTCCAAAAGATTGATTGTCCCCGGTGATCCCCAGCCATTCGAGGGTCTGATTGCCAAATGCTAGATACGGTTTGTCTCGCGGGGAATTGATTTTTCCAGGAATGTCAGGGGTTTGCACCAGATAATTAAAATCGATCTCGGCATCCTTGGCTTGTTTGATGAGGGAGGCGAGTTCTTCAGGAGTCTGGTAACTGACACGCAAGGCGCGGAGGGAGTCAATGGTGCTGATGACGCGTATCCGGTTTTCTCCCGCCCAAGCGAGGAAGTCTTGCATGGATTTATGATCCTTAAAACGCAGAACCTTTTCATTGGGCAACGCATCTGGGGGATCTCGATCTGCGGGCTTTATGCCTGTGCGGGAAATGGGCTTGAGTGCAGGAGATGCCTCGAGAACTGCAATCTTCTGATCTTGGGAGGGAACCCCTTTGGCGGGGGAGGAGAGGGGATTCTTTATCAATACTTGATCGGGAACTGGATGATGGGTGTGGAGGGAGAAACGGGTGATAACAGAAAATAAAACTAAGACACCCATCACAATGAGCATAATCAGAAAGGGTTTGGGAGAGGACATCACTTGATATGACGTTAACCTTTCAAAAATCCCCTCCCCCTACCAGTAAATTTGTTAGTTGTTCGATTTCTTTAGGTGAAGGCAGGTATATTAAGTGTTTATTAATTAATAAATAACTTACCATGAAAAGATTTTTATTATTTTTTAAAGTAAGTTTCGTCTGGTCTTTTGTCTGTTTTTATTTCAGAAACTAGTCGCGAATTGGGGAATATTGTGAAGAGAAATTTTTTTAAAATGAATTTTGCTGCCCTTATCATATTAGGGGTCGTGACGCTATTGCAGACAGGATCCGGTTTGCAGGCCCAGATCTGTGCATCTGTGCGGATTCAAATTGAGCAGGAGTTATCCCTCGAAAGACAGGGTTTTATTGCGAAAATGGGAATCCAGAATTCGCCTGAGTTCCAGATGCAGGACATTGTTGTCACGGTGAATTTTAAGGATAAAAGCGGGAATCCGATTGTGGCAACAACAGACTCTACCAGCACGGATACTGCTGTCCGCTTTTTTATTACACCGAGTGGGACGTTGCCCACCTCTATTAATCCCGGCTCATCAGCAAATCTGGAATGGTTGATTATTCCGGCACCGGGTGCAGGGGGAGATACGCCGGATGGTAAACTTTATTATGTAGGGGCGACATTGTCTTATACATCGGGTGGACGACAAGAAGTAGTGACGGTGACCCCGGATTTTATCTATGTAAAGCCGATGCCTTCCCTGCAACTGGATTATTTTCTTCCTCATGAAGTTTATTCAGATGACCCGCAGACGACAGTTATCGAACCAGCCGTTCCATTTTACATGGGGGTCAGGGTTCAAAACAACGGTAAGGGTATAGCGAGGAACTTAAAAATCCAATCAGGGCAACCAAAGATTGTGGCGAATGCCCAAGGCTTATTAGTGAATTTTGCGATCACGGGCAGTGAAATCAATGGTCAACCAAGCCAGAATAGTTTGCTCGCGGATTTCGGTAATATCCAGACAAATAGCGCGGGCGTGGCACGTTGGGTCATGATGAGTTCACTCTCTGGGACATTTACAAATTTTAATGCGACATTCAGCCATGCTGATGAATTAGGGGGATCCGTGACTTCATTGATTCCACAAGACGGGATCAGGACACATACATTGGTTCGTGATGTGCTAGTCGATTTGCCCGGGAGTGATCGAGTCCGGGATTTTCTAGCGAAAGATGGTCCGAATATAAAAGTTTATGAGAACCAGAATACCGACACGGATGTCCAGCAGGTTGATTCAGTCCTCGGGTCGGGAGGGATGAGCAGAGTTTTAACCCTGAGCGGGGGATCAACAGGATTTATTTATTCAAAGCTGGAATTAGGGGAGGCTCTCTTAAAAAACAAAGTGGTTGCCGCAGCTACCCGCTCCGACGGAAAGGTAATCCCGCTAGCAAATGCATGGGTTTCAAAAACTTGGGACCTGCAAGTCCGAGTCTGGAGATATTTTGTAAATATTTTTGACGTAAATAACCAAGGGATGACTTATCTTCTGGTCTTTTCGGATCCCCAAGATGTCAATCGGGCTCCGGATATGGTGCTGCCATCTGATTTGATTGTGCAAACAGGTCAACCCAACGTGTTTACGATCCGGGCCAGCGATCCTGACGGGATTAAGCCTGAAATCACACTTAATGGTTTACCGGTGGGAGCATTATTTACAGATAATACTCCTCCAACCGGGGCTGAAACTATCAAGAATTTTGCTTGGACTCCTTTGACGACACAAACCGGTACATACACATTAAGATTCTCGGCAAAGGACGGGGTGAATACCACGACTAAATCTTTGGTGATTACGGTAATCAATGGAACGGATACAAAGACAGCATGGCAAGAGCAGAAATGGCCGGGGGTCACTGACCTATCAATCATCGGTGATATGGTGGATCCGGATATGGACGGATTAAGCAATTTGCTCGAATATGCTTTAAACCTCGATCCAAAAAAAGCGAATGCAGGAGGATTTACCCAGATCGGTATTGACGAGGTTAATGGACAGAAATTCCTGACTCTTACCTATACCAAACGGACAGATGACCCGAATCTTGTCTTTACGGTGCTTGGATCTAATGTCGCACATGCCGGAGACAACCAGTGGACACCACAAACTCAATCAGTGACTGTACCCCAAGAAGATGTATCCCAAGGGATGCAAAAGGTGAAAGTCCGCGATCAAGTAGCTATCGAAGATGGGCCTGCACGGCGTTACCTCAAACTCAAGGTTTCAACCGCAACCGTAACGGGGCAATAATAATGAGATATCCCATTCATCAGTTTATTACCGTTCTTTCCCTAGCTTTTCTGGTGGGTCATTTATCCGCCGAGACAAATAGCGCATCGACTCCGCCTCAGGGTTATCAAAAGATTATTTTAAAAGGGGCAGGAGACAGTTATGTCAGCCTTCCCCTCTTAAAAGATGCGGTAGCCCGGGCACGCGTCACGGCTGTCGAGTCAAACTCAGTGACCGTGGCTGAGGCCCCTTTTACTTTAGGAGCTTTTGACCCGGCAGCGGGGAGTACCGCTTATCCTTTCCGGGTAGAGTTTATCACCGGTCAACTCAAAGGGGTCTCATTCAAGGTCGCGGGGAATTCTGAGAACCGTATTATTGTCGATGGGGAAGGATATTCACTCACGGCTCACCCGTCGGGGAATGTGCTGGTGGGTGATTTGGTGGTGGTGCGTCCCGCTTGGCAACTGGGAGAAGTGTTCGGGGATGGCACCCAGAATAATGTCTTCAGTTCATTTACCGAGTTGCCTGATGAAGATTTCTTTGCCACTGCCGATAGTTTGGAGTTACTCCGGGGGCCTCTAAATTTAGGGACAGTGGTGCGTTTGGAAAATCAAGGATGGAGGAATGTCTCCTCGCCGCCGATTGATGCATCCGGAATCCTTTTAGATCGCCTGGATGTGATCAAGGTCAGGCGTATTGCCGATACTGATCATTCCCTTGTCCTCTTGGGCAATGCCCCGCAAACATCGACAGTTTTGCAGTATGCTGCGGTGACTAATTCCCCTGAAACCGATGTTTTGGTTAGTTGGACGGGTGCGGATGTCGTATCTTTGGAGGAGTCAGGATTGCAGGGGGTCATTAGCCCTTCACAGAGTATTTTTAACCGGGGGGATGAGGTTTTGTTATTCTCTGATAATCAAAATGGTTTTGATTCCGGGCCGGAAAGAACGTTTATTTACCAGCAGGGCGGGGGATGGAAAGAACTGGGCAATACTGCGACTAACCAGACGGGCTCAATCGTATTAGCTCCTTCCAAAGCGTTTATCATCCGCCGCAAGTATCAATCCACCTCTTCCAGATTAATCTGGACTCAGCCTTAACGCCCCGCAGGTTATGGGCTTCTCTTTGCGCGACCAGTGGGAATCTTTTTTTAATGATATCCTCTGGGTTACAAAAATCCTTTTCCTCTCTTTTGCCGCAGGACTCATCATCAGCCTCATACTTCCTGGAACGATCGGTAGTGAAGTGTCCAAAATAGATCCAGCGATGAGTGAAATCGACATAGGGGAATTTAATACCCTAATGAAAACAAATCCTCCCCCCGTCATTATGGATGCCCGGTCTGACTTGTTTTATCAAAATGGGCATATCCCGAATGCGTTAAGTTATCCACTCAAGAGGATCGACCAGTGGAAAGAGAAATTTGTGGAGGAAATGAAAAAGAAGGACAGCGGCACAATCATCATTGTCTATTGTAGTGATGTTAATTGTGAGGACAGTCATGATGTTGCAGAAATGCTTTCACCATTGGTTAAAAACAGGATATTTCTTTTTAAAGAAGGCTGGCAAGGATGGGTAAATTCCCGTTCCGAAAACCAGTGAGACTCTCATGAGCAAAGAGATTACAGGAGAAAAAAGAGGCGATCTGGTTATCATGGTTTTTGGATTGCTCATCGGATGCACACTTTTATTTGCTGTTTGGTCTAAATTTCATGATCTTAAGGGGTTCCAAACGATAATATATTCCTTGACCGGATTAGCTAATAAATGGGGGCGGGGACTTGTTTTTGGAGTGCTGATTCTGGAGATACTTACTGCACTTTTTCTGATGATACGAGTCAAGGACTCACGCAGTTGGTTATTGTGTGCGTTTGTTTTTGGTTGTTTCTCGGGAGTGCTTTTATACATGATTACTACTCATTCTATTGAGTCTTGCGGATGTTTTGGGAAACAATTTGAAGGTTATGAAAATATCTATTTGTCACTGGCACGAAATATATTGATCGCTTTTGTGGCCGCATTAATTAGCAAGAAAAAAATTACGATGAGGACAAATTAAAAGTTAAGTTTTTTTGATTAAATAACTAAATTCATGAAATGCGTTTTGTAGTTGTTTTTATTGGGTTTGACAGCAGGTGAAATGGATTTAGAAAAGGTATGTTGTGAAAAAATATTATCGGGAAAATAATATTCAGTTGAGTGGACGTTTTCTTTCAAAGGACCCTTTGTTAAAGGGACTCTCTTGCGTTTATTTATTTGCAGTGATGATTTTATTTTCCGTGGGGAATGTGCAGGCGGCATCAGTTCCAGGGTTAAGAGGGAGTTATTACAACGGGAAAAATCTTGAGGTATTCAGTACCCTAAGGATCGATGAAACAGTTGATTTTAATTGGAGTGGAGGTTCACCTTCGAGCACGGTTAATCCTGATCAATTTAGTGTTGAGTGGATAGGGGAGATTTATATTCCCCAGAGTGGTGTCTATACTTTTTTTACGACAACCGATGACGGGTCCGTCTTGACTGTTGCTGGAAATATTTTGATCAATGATTGGATCGATCATGGGGCTGTGACAAGGAGTGCGACAGTTTCGCTTGTCGGGGGGCAATGGGTGCCGATCCGTTTAAAGTTTTATGAAAATGGGGGCGCAGCTTCTGCAAAACTTGAATGGCTAGGGCCTTCCATCATCCGTCAGATTATTCCTAAAGGGCACTTGCGGGTTCCTGTGGGCACTCTCGAAACAGGCCTTGCGGCCCCTGCGAATTTTCGAGGCATACGTTTAGGGATAGGTCTAGTGACTCTAGGATGGAGTGCCACTCCCGGGGCAAAAGCATACGCTATTTACCGTAATGGCTTTTTGGTGGGGGTCACGGGCGAGTCGACCTACACTGACAGGGGTTTATCCGCTTCCACCTCTTACTCCTACGAAGTGAAAGCCTGTGATGATCTTTTGAATACAGGTTTTGGATCCCAGGCATTAACACTGACGACCCTGCCCACTCAGATGGAAGGGACCGGACTCAAAGGGGAATATTTTGATGAGTTAAATTTCACGGTGTTCAAAGGTGTCCGTTTGGAAAATGTGAATTTTAACTGGGGAAATGCTTCTCCCATGCCGTCAATCGGGGCGGACACATTTAGCATCCGTTGGACGGGAGAATTAACGGCGCCTGCAACAAGGGATTATACCCTCTCCATAACAAGTGACGACGGGGTCCGGTTGTGGATCGATGGGAAGCTTCTGATTGACCGCTGGGTTAATCAGGGTTCCACGACAATGACAACGGTAGTTTCATTAGAGGCAGGCCGCAAATATGAGGTTAAACTCGAATATTTCGAAAATGGAGGAGGGGCAAATGTCTTGATGGAATGGTCCGGTCAGGGCTTATCACGGCAGGAGATCCCGAGAAGTGCCCTGAATGGGCTCCTCGATATCGGTGAAGACCAACAAGCACCCACAGCCCCGCAAAATCTGCATTCATTAACCCGGACAGAAACCAGTATTACCTTGGGGTGGACAGCATCCCCTGATGCCGATGTAGCGGGTTATAAGATTACCCGTGGCGGGGTGTACGCAGGTACGACCAGTGACGCTGTATTCCGAGTAGGTGGTTTGAGCGGGGGCAGCAGCCATGTTTTTGCGATTAAGGCATTTGACCGGAGTCTCAATGAATCCTCGGCATTGACGGGAAATATGAGTACCCTTACGGTACGGCCCCCGGGCACAGGGAAAGGTTTAAGGGCGGAATATTTTGATGATCGCTCACTCTCCGAGCTTGTTGCCGTCCAAGTCGAGGGACCGGTGAATTTTAATTGGGGCAATGGGGCACCCCTTTCGGGAATGGGAGTGGATACATTCAGTGTCCGGTGGGCGGGACAAGTTGAAGCACTTTATACGGAGCCGTACACCCTGTATATGACCTCAGATGACGGGATCCGCATGTGGGTGGACGGGAAGCTTGTTATTGACCGGTGGGTGGATCAAGGGGCGACGACTACCACCGCCCAAGTGACTTTTGAATCCGGGCGCAAGTATGAGATCGTTATTGAGTATTATGAGAATGGCGGGGGTGCCTCTGCAAAGTTAGAGTGGTCGAGCCCGAGCCAAACACGCCAAGTCATCCCTCCTCAAAATTTATATACATTAGAGGACAGTCGTGATACCCAGCCTCCTCTGCCCCCTTTAAATCTCAAGCTTTCAGAAAAATCAGAGTCTGCTGTCACTCTTAAATGGGAAGTACCTTCAAATCCGGCAGATGTTTATGGTTATGTGATTTACCGTAACGGGGAAGTAGTAGGGATGGTTTCGGGTGTGCAAAAACTCGAATTCCGCGACCGGGGATTGACTCCGTTAACTCTTTATACCTATTCCGTGCGGAGTTATGACGGGGTGCTCAATGAATCTGCCGGGAGTCCTCCTGTTTCAGTGATGACGACGGGAGTCACTGGTGGGGGAACAGGAGCCGGGTTATGGGCTTGGTATTATGATAATACAGATCTTACGGGGTTAATGCTCCAGAGGCTTGATCCCAAAGTCCAGTTCAATTGGGGTAACGGTTCCCCCCATCCTTCCATAGGTGTGGATACATTCAGTGCCCGCTGGCGGGGCCAGGTGGAGGCGAAGTATAGTGAGGAATACACCTTTTATATTTCCAGCGATGACGGGGTGCGTTTGTGGGTGAATGGACAGTTGATTGTGGATAACTGGGTGAATCAAGGCACCACGGAAAAACAGGGGAAGATCACACTGGTAGCGGGCCGTAAATATGACATCAAACTAGAGTATTTCGAAAATACAGGCGGAGCAAATGTCACCTTGTCTTGGTCATCACCAGGCCAGGTAAAAGAAATTATTCCGACCGGATTCCTTTATCCGGTAGCGGTGGATTCTGACGGTGACGGAATGCCCGACACATGGGAGTTGGCCAATGGGTTAAACCCTTCCAGTCCTTTGGATGCCGCGACAGACTCCGATGGGGATGGAGTGGTGAATTTTAATGAATATCTCTTGTCACTTGATCCTAACGATTATTTTAACGGGAGTTTATCTTCTTTACTGGTGATTTCGGGCAATAATCAGAGCGCATCGACAAATACATTTGTAGCGGCACCCCTGA
>JAWXBN010000021.1 GCA_034440155.1 Verrucomicrobiota bacterium
GGGTAATACCATGCAGACCGTCATCATAAAGCTATGGAACATCGGTAGGAGCAACGCAAACCGGTCTGCCTTGTAGGCGCTGAGGATTTTCTCGCAGCTTTTCACATTAGCCCCGATCGCCTTATGAGTGAGCATGGCCCCTTTGGGTTTACCGGTCGTGCCCGAGGTATAGATAATGACAGCCAAATCCCCAGAATAAAGCTGGGGAAACTCAAACTTGACCGATCTACCGACCTCTGAAAACTCGTGTTCCACCAGATAAATCCCGACTAACCCGGGCAATTTGCCGCGGAGTGCCTGATGGATATCCCGGAAATCCCCGGATGAAACCAACACCTTTATCTGGCAATCATTCAATATATACTGGATCTCGTCTGCCTTGAGCATGTTATTGATCGGGACCACCACAGCCCCAGCCAATAAAGCTCCGTAATAGGAAAAAACGTAATCCGGGGAATTTTTAAGTAGTATCCCGACTCGATCCCCTTTTCTCACCCCCATGGCCATGAGGGACCCCGCGATTTTTTCGATCCGGACATTCACATCACGGTAAGAAATTTTTTGCCCGTCATAAACAATGGCGATTTTATCACCATTTTCGCGGACACTTTGCTGGAATAAACTGATGAGTGTGAGTTGTGAATCCATAGGGCTGGTTTTTAAAAAAAACAATTAAACGGAAATCGGAGGAACTGACAAGGGTTTCGCATCCAGTCCTGAAACCAGAATGACCATTTCACCTTTTAAGGAACGCCCCACAAATTGGGCCTTCACCTCCGCCGGTGTGCCCCGCGCAAATTGCTCGTGGATCTTTGTTAATTCCCGGGCAAGAACAATTTGCCTGTCCGGAAAAACACTCTCCAGATCATCCAAGCAGGAAGCGATCCGGTGCGGGGACTCGTAAAAACAAATTGTTTCAGACCGGCCCAGCAATTTGCGGAAGACATTCTGACGCTGCGCCGATTTTACCGGCAAGAACCCACCAAAGTAGAATTCATCGGTGGACAATCCACTCCCTACCAAAGCCGAAATAATCGCACTGGCACCGGGAATGACCTCCAAAGGTAAACCTGCTGCTATCACCGCCCGGATGATCCTCGCCCCTGGATCGGAGATTCCGGGGGTCCCGGCATCCGAAATCAAGGCGACATTTGTCCCTTGGGCAATTTGCCCGGTTAATTCCGCCGTCCTCTTGGCTTCATTAAACTCATGGTAACTGACCAGTTTTTTTGAAATTTCAAAGTGGCGTAGCAAATTGCCCGAGTGTCGCGTATCTTCACAAGCCACCACATCCGCCTCCTTCAAAATGCGCAAGGCCCGCAGCGTGATATCCTCTAGATTCCCGATTGGTGTGGCCACAATGGATAATTTTCCGGTCATAAGTCAGGAAACTTAACCACAACCGGACAAATTCAAGAAGAAGAAAATAGGATACTGACTCACTGATACGATTAAACCGGAAGAATAATTAATCATCAGGAGAGACTGGAAATCTATATCAAAGGCAAGGAATCAAGCGTTATTTTGACTTAAACTCACCCTCCCTCCAGAAATCAATTTTCTTTATAATTATCGGCTCCCCTATTAAAAAGGTGAAAAACTCTTAAATTTCTACTTGCAGAGGAGTCGTTTTTTTTCTAAAGCTAAAAGTTCGCATTTTTTACAGGAAAGAATTTATGTCTAGAACATGCAGTATCACAGGAAAAAAACCGACTCTCGGAAACCGCATCAATCGTCGCGGTAAACCAAAAAAAGAGGGCGGCATCGGGACGCACGTCACATCCATGACGCGACGTTGGTTTAGACCAAACCTCAAGGAAAAAAGAATTTACGTTCCTGAGCTGAAACGATTCATCAAGATCAAGCTCAGTGTCCGTGCTCTTAAAACCATCAATAAAAACGGTGCCTATAGCACCCTCAAAGCCGCTGGAGTCATCTAAAGTTTATGGGTATCAAGAAGAAAAAATCAAAAGGGGTGATCATCCGCCGCAATACAACCCCTGTCGCCCGTAAACGCGTCGACATCTCCGGCGAAGCCCTTGAGTACAAGAATACCGAATTACTCAGGAAATTTGTGACTGAAAAAGGCAAACTCCTTCCCCGCCGTGTCACAGGTCTCCCTGCGAAGCTCCACCGCAAAATGACCAATGCGGTCAAACGTGCGCGTACAGCCCTCTTGATGAAGTAATTTTTATCAAGCCGCCTTTTGTTTTCCACCAAGGGAAAAAGGCGGCTTTTTTTTCAACCCCCTATTTATCTAACCCCACTCAAGGAGAAATCCCTATGTCATACAGTGTCGTCAGCAAAAAAAGCGGACAAAACTATTATCTGCATGGTCGTCCCACCAAATTACGTGGTGGTAAAGAAGTGACCCTTTATTATTTCGCCAAAGTAGCAGGCGAATTTGCCATTGACGCCTTGCCGGAAGGCAAAGTCGTTTCGGAAAACTCGAAAACGGGTCTTCCCATCCTCAAGAAGGCCTAAAACTAATCCGGGCCATTTCTAATTTTGAAGAAAGCGGCAGGTTATCCTGCCGCTTTTTTTATCTAAAAATGCATTAACCGCAATAAAAAGAATACATTCACCTGAATGAAACGAAATCGCGCTTGAGTCAAAGCGTAATCCCTGCTTAAACACACGGGCTTGAATTGAGAATTTAAGGATAACCGCCCCAAACAGGCCGGTTAAAGAAAGTAACAGAGTATGGAACAAAAGATCGAAAATATCCGGAATATCGCCATTATCGCCCACGTCGACCATGGTAAAACCACCCTCGTGGATCAATTACTGAAACAAGCCGGCACATTCCGGACAAATGAATCGACCTTTACCGAAGAGCGGATCATGGACTCCATGGACCTTGAAAGGGAAAAAGGGATCACGATCAAAGCCAAAAATGCCGCTTTTAAGTACAAGGAATTCCATATCAATATCGTGGACACTCCTGGCCACGCTGATTTCGGCGGTGAAGTCGAGCGTATCCTAAAGATGATTGACGGGGTTCTCCTCCTCGTGGACGCTTTTGACGGTCCCCAAGCCCAGACCCGTTTTGTCCTCCGCAAAGCCCTCGAGACAGGGGCAAAGCCCATCGTCGTCATCAATAAGATCGACCGAGAAAACTCCAATCCTCATAAAGTGCTCGACATGATTTTCGAGCTTTTTGTCGAGCTCCATGCCAGTGATGCGCAGCTGGACTTTCCCGTCATCTATGCCTCCGCAAAAAACGGTTTTGCCAAACTCGAAATGGACCAGGAAAGCAAGGACATGCTTCCCCTTTACGAGACGATTATTAATAAAGTGCCTCCACCGACAGCTGATCCCACCACCCCATTCGCGATGCTCGTGTCAAACCTTGACTACAGTGATTACCTGGGCCAGATCGCCTACGGAAAAATCTCCTCAGGTACGGTCAAAAAAGGTGATGTAGTTTATTGCATTAATGCTGCCGGTAAAAAGGTCAAAGCCACTATCACAGCAATCTTTTCCCACAGCGGCCTCGCCAAAGTAGAAATCCCCGAAGCCCAGTCCGGTAATATCGTCGGCCTCTCCGGCTTCGATGAGATTTATATCGGTGAAACAATTTGCGCCACTGAAAGCCAAGTACCCATCCCTTGTACAGAGATCGATCCCCCGACCATTAAGATGAATTTCTGCGTCAACGACTCCCCCCTCGCCGGTAAAGAAGGGCGCTTCCTGACTGCACGCCATCTCAAAGACCGTTTAACCCGCGAGACCTATACTAACGTCAGTCTCCATGTCGAAGAAACTGACTCCGCCTCAGTCTTTAATGTCTCCGGACGCGGCGAAATGCAAATCGCTATTTTAGTCGAGCAAATGCGCCGGGAAGGATTCGAACTCATGGTCTCACGCCCGGAAGTCATCTACAAAAAAGATGATAAGGGAAACACCCTCGAACCATACGAAACCATGTATGTCGAAGTCCCCTCAGAATTCCTCGGCGGTGTCCTCGAAAACCTCGCTACCCGCAAGGCGGAAATCGTCAACATGCAACATCATGAAAAGGATGTCAGTGTCGAGGCAGTCGTCCCCACCCGTGGAATTATCGGATTTGAGACCGACCTGATGAATTTGACCAAAGGCATGGGCGTCATGAGCCACCTTTTCAAAGAATATGCACCGTTTAAAGGTGAACTCGGCACACGCACCCGTGGAGCCCTCATCGCCATGGAAAGTGGGATTAGCACCACTTATTCACTCGTGAATATTCAGGAACGTGGACGCTTGTTTATCGATCCCCAAGTCGAGGTGTATGCCGGAATGGTTATTGGTGAAACTTCCCGCCCGGAAGATCTCATTGTAAACCCTTGCAAAGCAAAACAGCTCACAAACATGCGTTCCCAAGGTGATGGAAAGGCTGACGGGCTCGAACCCGCCTTGAATATGAGCTTGGAACGTGCCCTCGAGTACATCTCATCGGATGAATACCTCGAAGTCACACCGGCCAAATTGCGCATCCGTAAAAAAGTCCTCGATCACAGCGCCCGCAAACGGTCTTCATAATCTGGATTAATCCTCATTTACTCATACCCCGTTCATAAAAGTGACCGGGGTATTTTTTTGTCCTAAAATATAACTAGCCTTGATTAGTGTTCTCGGGTGGATATTTCCACCGGCTGGATATCATCTTGGGCTTGGGCGAGCTCGTTTAAGAAAAGGGCCAGCCTGATCGCGGTATTATTCACCTGCCCCATGGCACGCGAGATTTCCTTTTTCGCTTTGATTTCTAAGGGATTATCCATCAAGGATAAGGTTTGCTCCCTTGGTGGCTCTGAATCGTTTGTGGTCTTTGTGATTGATTCGTCTACCAGCAAGAGCTGGTCGAGATTCACCTCGATTAGGCCACCTTGTTTAGAACGGTTTGCTAACGCTTCAGCAATCAGGATTCTTTCGGTTTTGAGGGCCGCCTCGCTCATCTCTGGATCATCGAGAGAGTCATTAGCCATGTGCTGCTCAAAGTGAACCACCCGGTCATCATCATCCTCTTTGAGTTTGGCATACTTTTGGGCCACCCCGCTCGGCAAATTACCGAGTTCATCAGATATATTTTTTTCAGCTACAGCCTGAGCCATTTGCGTTTCAGCTTTGACCTGTTTATTTTGTTTCGCCATTACTTTTTTCGCATCAATCACACTGGGAGCGACATCGCCTGCATCAGCCAAAAATGTTTGATCAGCTTGTTCATCCGTAGGTGAAGACTTTCCCTTTTTGTCTTTTCCAGTGAGCTGGGCCAGTCTGGGTAGGGAAGACATAATTGATTTCTTGATCGAAGCGAGTCTTCCATCCTCGGGTGTGACAATATCAATATCGATAGATTGAACCCCTGCCTTTGGTAAAGGAACCCCCTTATTTTCAGCCAAAAAACGGGTATCCGATGCTACGGTGAGTTTGGGGAAAGGAATCCTGCCGGGAAAATTACCCGGTCTTTGCACAAGGATCAAATCAGGTGACCCCTTGGGCCTACGGGCAGAGATGAAATTAAAACCATCTAAAAAAAACTCCCTACCCTTGCGATATCCAATCCTCACAAATTGGCCGGGTTTATCCCGTAACTCAAAATGTAGATGGGCAGAATATAGGCCGTTACCCGTGCCGATTGTCCCGACCTTCTGCCCGCGTTTCACTACATCCCCACGGGAAACCGAGATCGAATTCATATGGGAATAAAGGGTTTCAACAATCCTAATTTTGCCATTTTCCCTGAATTTATGGACGATAAATACCGTTTTTCCATACCCCATCCGGATATCCGAAGCACTGATGACCAGACCATGGGCTACCGAATAAATGGGATCTCCCAAATCAGTATTTCCCCCTCCCTCACCATTCCAGTCTTCGCCCAAATGCCGACCTTTTAGTCCACGGGAAAGATAATAATTCTCACCGTTGGGTTTTCCGACCGGCAAATCAAACCCATCCGCAAATGGAATCTTTTGTGAATCAATGACTTGTGAGTATAGTTTTCCAGACGAAAAACCCATCCCGACAATCCATACCAGAAGACAAAATGCGATTTTGAGAGGGATTTTTATCATTTTATATATAAAAAACATGCTTACCTTACACGGCAGCAAGCTTTTTTCAAGATTCTAATAGAATCATCCATGTTTATTAGACACGGGATAAGGCAAATTTGTTAGAAAATTCTTTATGAATAATTTGATCTCTACCCTCGTCATAATATTCACTCACTCTTCATGACTGAGAAACAATAACAGGATATAAATATGAATACGTTTGGCCGCTTAGTTTTACTTCTCCTCCTCGTCACATTTCTCACCGGATGCTCGACTATCCAAAGTCGAACAAAGGAAAGACAAGGTGCTTTTAATGCACTCTCACCCAATGATAAACAACTCGTCCAACAAGGCATGATCCGGACAGGTATGAATACCGATGCTGTCTATATCGCGATGGGAACCCCTACCCGAAAAAAGATCAAACAATCTGATAAGGGTGACTTTTCTTCCTGGTATTACGACCGGACATTGAGTGATACCATCCCCCAATGGTCTTATGCCTATGCTCAGGATGATTGTGGTAATGTCGTGGCATATCCTTATTATGACCCCATTTACACCTACTACAATGTTCCTTTTATTAAAGTCACTTTCAAGAATGGCAAAGTCATCCAGTGGGAACAAAAATAGAATTATTCATACCAGACCGGGCAATTTGCTCTTGTGTAAATATTTCACGCAAAGATCCTCTCAGGAACGAAAAGGTTTTTTAGAGTTCCATTTAGGCTAAGCGGCCCGCTTACCTCTTGGAGCAAATTGCTCATGGCTAATGGGAAAGGACATAGTCAGTTCGCGTTTACCTTCTCCTATTTTTCCAGAGTTAGAAAATAAAGGATCAAAGAAAGCGGCAATTATTATTCCCACTCGATGGTGCCGGGAGGTTTGGAGGTAATGTCGTAAACACAACGGTTCACACCTTTGACCTCATTAATGATCCGGCTGGAAATCGTGCCGAGTAAGTCGTGGGGAAGATGAACCCAATCGGCGGTCATGCCGTCGGAGCTCTCCACGATGCGCACGGCGACGGTCTCAGCATAGGTGCGCTCATCCCCCATGACCCCGACACTTTTCACCGGGAGGAGGACAGCAAAGGCCTGCCAAACCTTCTGGTACCAGCCGCTCTTTTTCATTTCATCAATGACGATGGCATCCGCCTCACGTGTAATGGCGATGCGTTCGCGTGTCAGCGGCCCGAGGACCCGCACCCCGAGGCCAGGACCCGGGAATGGATGACGGTTCACGATTTCAGGAGGGAGCCCGAGCTCCTCACCCACCTTACGGACCTCGTCTTTAAAGAGGCAACGGAGGGGTTCGAGTAATTTAAATTTCATATCCTTGGGCAGCCCACCGACATTGTGGTGGCTTTTGATCTTGGCCGCGGGATTACCACAAATAGGCACACTCTCGATCACATCAGGATAAAGGGTGCCTTGGGCGAGGAATTTTGCGTGGCCGACTTGTTTCATGGCCCGTTGAAAGACATAGACGAATTCATTACCGATAATCTTGCGCTTGGCCTCGGGTTCGGTCACCCCGCGCAATTTGCTGAGGAAGACATTCGTGGCATCGACGTATTTGAGATTCACCCGGAAATTCTTCCGGAAAACAGTCTGGACAATCTTATCCTCATTCTTGCGCAGGAGTCCATTATTGACAAAGATCGCGACCATTTGTTTACCGATGGCCTTATGAATCAAGGCCGCCGCCACACTGGAGTCGACCCCGCCGCTCAGGCCGAGGATCACGCGGTCCTTCCCCACTGTCTCACGGATCTGGGCAATGGATTGCTCGATATAAGATTTCATCGTCCAGGAAGGTTTTGCCCCGCAAATACTGAGGATAAAGTTACTCAGGATTTTTTTACCCAGAGGGGTGTGCGAGACTTCGGGGTGGAACTGGATCCCGAAGAAATTCTTCCCCTTAAGCTCGAGCCCTGCATATTCACAATTATCCGTCTGGGCGATGATTTTAAAATCTTTGGGTAATTTGACCAGTTTATCCCCGTGGGAATTCCATACCTGGAGCTTTTTGGGTAATCCTTTAAAAAGGGCACTGGCAGACTTCACCGTCAGGGTTCCTTTGCCGTATTCACGTTTTGTCCCACGGGCGACTTTTCCGCCGAGGAATTTCGCCATGATCTGGAGCCCGTAACAAATCCCCAAGATCGGGACACCGAGATTAAAAATCTCGGGATCGGGCATCGGGGCATTCTCCGAATAAACACTGGATGGACCGCCGGAGAGGATGATTCCGGAAGGATTCATGCCTGCGATTTTTTTCGCACTCGTATTGTATTTAAGAATCTCCGAGTAAACATGAGCCTCGCGCACACGGCGGGCGATGACTTGGGTATATTGGGAGCCGAAATCTAAAATAATAATACGATCACTCACGGGATATTATCCTTCCTGAAAAAAATAAAATTAAAAAAATCCCCCGCAATGGGGTTCATTCCGGGGATTCTAATCAAAAATACTATCGTGTCCCCATCCCGACATTTTGCACCGTTTGGAAAAGTTTTCCTTCAGTCTTAATGCTGGGGGCGATGATAATTTCCGTGCGTTGGAATTCACGAATATCTGCGGCGCCGACATTCCCCATACAAGTAGTGATCGCACCGATGAGATTCTGGGAACCGTCATCGACTGTCGCTGGTCCAAAGAGGATTTGTTTCAAGGAACCGGTCACGCCGACTTTAATCCTTGTGCCCCGTGGCAGGTTTGCATGGGGAGTGGCCATGCCCCAATGGTTACCTTGGCCGGGGGCTTCTTGGGCGCGGGCAAATGCACTCCCGATCATGACAGCATCAGAGCCGCAGGCAAAGGCCTTACAGACGTCTCCACCCTTGCTCATGCCGCCGTCGGTGATAATCGGCACATAATGGGCACTGCGTTTAAAGTATTCATCACGGGCAGCTGCACAATCCGCTGTGGCTGTGACTTGGGGCACACCGAGGCCCAGCACACCGCGTGAGGTACATGCGGCACCGGGACCGACCCCGATCAGGACAGCGGCGACACCAGTTTCCATAAGCTCTAAGGTCGCACTGTAGGTCACGGTATTTCCCACGATCACCGGGAAATTCATTTTTTTACAAAAATCGGCAATATGCAAAGTCTTATACTCGCTGGAAATATGGCGGACAGTGGAGACGGTGGATTGGATAAAGAACACATCACAGCCGGCATCCTGGGCAATTTGCCCGTAACGCTCAGCCTTTTGTGGAAGGGAGCTGACAGCGGCTACGACACCGGCGGCTTTAAGCTCTTGGACACGTTTGGCGATGAGTTCTTCCTTGATGGGGGCCAAGTAAAGCCTCTGGATTAATTCCGTGACTTTTTCTTTGTCGGCCGTGGCGATTTCAGAGAGCACTTCCGCAGGGTTTTCATAACGGGTTTGCACTCCCTCAAGATTAATCACACCTAATCCGCCGAGTTTACCCATTTCTATGCAGAATTTCACATCAGTAACCCCGTCCATGGCACTGGCCATGATCGGAATCGTGAGCTCAATGGGCTGACCGGATTTGGTCGGGATCTGGAATTTTGTATCCACCTCATTAGGATTGATGGTGATATCTCCCGGCACCAAGGCGATCTCATCAAAACCATAAGTCACGCGTGCTTTGCGATTACGTCCAATCCACATTCCCATAAATTTTTCCTCAAGAATTGATGTTAAAATAAAGTCTTATTCTGAGAAGGAAAACAGCAACATCCGACCCAGAGTCGAAATAATAGGAATGGAACACGTTTGGGCAAGCTGTTTTTTTAGGGAGTCGCCCCTTTTTTAGAAGTTCCCTCCGGCTTAGCCGCCCATTTAACCTCGACTTCACTCCAGACTAATGTGGCATTTAATGCCGAATCCACCGGCTGAAGGGATGCCTTCTGTAAGGCACGGATCACCTCCATATCTGCCTCCACAGAGCCACTGGAACGTTCCATCAGCACAAAATCGATCCTGCCAGAGAGTGTGACAGCGATTTTCACAATCCCGGGATTCAGTACCCCCGTCAGATTCTCCGGATTGGCAATCACCGGCTTATCTTTCCACTTACGCCCACGCAAAATGCTTTTCTGGAGGCTGAAATCCGCTTCCACCGCAGTCGGGGCCACAGCGACGATCGGGGTGAGCCCTTCTCGGTTCTGCACAAAACTCGTTGAAGGCTTATATTTAAGATAATGAGGCACCATTTCATGAATCGCCCCGGTAAAGTCCGCCGGGTCTTCTGTTGTTTTTCCCATATCAGAGGCCACCCAAAATTCTTTTTCTTTGACCACACTGGCGATATCAAGATTAATCACTTCCGCACTCCGGTCAGTGTAACTCCATCGGTGTGGCCTGAATAAAAACATCGGTTCCCTTAACTCCAGTTTATCAGGAAGGTCGTGCCCCCCGTCGCGGGGGACCACTTGCACCCGGGGAATCGTCATCATGGTGATATCGGGCACACGGAAAAACTCCTCTTCATTTTTAATGCGGCCCCCGTGCCAGAATTTCACTAGGAGGAAATGAATGCTGAAAACCACCGCAAAAATGATCAAAAAAACCTTTAAATCTGCCTGCAAATATCGTTTCAGCCCGGGGGATATCATTTGCTGGAGGGTTTTTGTGCGGCTTCCTGCGTACCGATCACCACGGGTAACCCCGTGGATAAGATCGCACTCATGACCTCGAGGACAGCGGCTTGGGAAAGGTTCTCATCAGCACGTAATAAAACAGTCTGGCTGGAGTCTTTTTCGGCTTGTTTACTCAATGCCGCTTTTAAACCGTCAAGGCCATCGATCTTTTCGTCATTCATATAGATAACAGGCTTCGCATCATCCTTATCAAGCATTCCCACTGTCACAATCAGGCGTGTCTGGGGCAGGTAACTGGCCACACTCGTCGAGGGCAGACTGACTTTCACTCGGATACCCGGCTGCAAAATCAGCGTCGAACATAAAAGAAAGAAAAAAAGAAGCAGCAAAATCACGGTGACCATGGGAACCATGTCCATGGGCCTGATAACAAGCTTGAGTTCCTGCCTGAGTTTCATCCGTTATTTTTTATCGGTTTTCGATTCTTCCGCATCAATATTCGTGATTTTCGAAGGCATCTTACTGGTTTTATCCTCCATCGAGATCACATTTTCCGGACGGGCACTGAAAAAGGCGATGAGTTCCAAAGAAACCTTCTCCATATCGTACACAATCCCTCGTATGACGGAGACAATGTAATTATAAACGATGTAACAAGGGATCGAAACGATTAACCCGGCAGCAGCCGTGACAAGAGCCTTCCAGATTCCTCCCGCTAAGTTACTCACACTCACTCCGGCCCCGATCCTTTGGATTTCTTGGAAAGCCTCCATCATCCCGACCACCGTCCCGAGTAAACC